>NZ_JBNPLM010000020.1:0-39570 GCF_050313495.1 Collinsella sp. SGI.178
GTTGGGGACGCCCCTTGCGCGTTGTGTGCCGCGTCGCCCGGCCGGAAAGCCACGTATGCTACAGGTTCTTGACACCCATCGCGCGCATGGCGTTCAGGATGGCGATGATCGCCACGCCCACGTCGCCGAACACGGCGAGCCACATGTTGGCAATGCCCAGTGCCGCAAGTACCAGAATCAGCATCTTAATACCCAGTGCAAAGATGATGTTCTGCCAAACAATCGTCATGGTCTTGCGAGCCACGCGGATCGCGCGGGAAATGTTGGACGGCTTGTCGTCCATGAGTACAACGTCGGCGGCCTCAATCGCGGCGTCGGAGCCCATGGCGCCCATGGCAATGCCCACATCGGCACGGGTGAGCACGGGCGCATCGTTGATACCGTCGCCCACAAAGGCGAGCTTGCCCTTGCCCGATTCGGTCGCCAGCAATGCCTCGACGCGCTCGACCTTGTCACCTGGCAGAAGCTGCGCGTGAAACTCATCGACTCCCAGCTGATTGGCCACGGCGGCGGCCACTTCCTCGCGGTCTCCCGTGAGCATGACGGTGCGCTTGACGCCGGCGGCGTGCAGCTCGCGAATCGTTTGCTCGGCATCGGCTTTGACGGTGTCGGCAATTACGATGTGACCGGCATAGACGTCATCGACCAGCACATGGAGGATAGTGCCGACGACCTCGCAATCGGGCGCTTCGATGCCGACCGCGGCGAGCATCTTGGCGTTGCCGACGACGACGTGCCTGCCGTCGATGTTCGCCGTCACGCCATGGCCCGCGTCGTTGGCGGAGTCGCATACACGCTTGGGGTCGAGTTCGCCCTGGAAGGCGGCGCGCACCGACTGCGCGATGGGGTGGTCGGAGAACGACTCGGCGAGGGTTGCGACTTCAAGCAGCGATTGCTCGGTATAGCCGCCCTCGGGGTGCACCGCGACGACCGAGAACGTGCCGTTGGTGAGCGTGCCGGTTTTGTCGAAGACGACGGTATCCACATCGGCGAGCGCCTCGAGGTAGTTGGAGCCTTTGATGAGAACTCCCAGCTTGGACGCGCCGCCGATGCCGCCAAAGAAGCTCAGCGGCACGCTAATTACGAGTGCGCACGGGCAGCTGACGACGAGGAAGGTCAGGCCGCGCAGGATCCAATCGGACCAAGCACCGGTCACCAGGCCGCCGCCGAGCGCGAGCACCGCTGCCGCGCCGGTAACGGCGGGCGTGTAGACGCGGGCGAACCGTGTGATGAAGTTTTCGGTGCGTGCTTTCTTCTCGCTGGCGTTTTCCACAAGCTCCAGGACGCGCGCGACGGTGGACTCGCCAAAGGGTTTGGTGGTGCGCACGCGGATAAGACCCGTCATGTTGATGCAGCCGCTGATGATATCGTCGCCGGTCTTGGCGGTACGGGGGACTGACTCGCCGGTGAGGGCGGCGGTGTCGAGCTGGGTTACGCCCTCGACGATAACGCCGTCGATGGGCACGCGCTCGCCGGGCTTGATGACAATGACGGTGCCGACGGCGATGTTATCGGGAAAGACCTGCTCGAGCGTGCCGTCAGCCTGCTCAACGTTGGCGTAATCGGGCGCGATGTCCATCATGGCGCTGATCGATTTGCGGCTCTTGCCCACGGCGTATGCCTGGAACAGCTCGCCGACCTGGTAGAACAACATAACGGCGGCGCCTTCGGCCATGTGCGGATCGGTATCGGGGAAGAGCACCATGGCAAACGCGCCGATGGTCGCGACAGCCATGAGGAAGCTCTCGTCGAATGCCTTGCCGCGGCGGATGTTGCTGAATGCCTTTTGGAGCACGTCGTAGCCGGCAATCAAAAACGGCACGAGGAACAGCACAAAGCTGGCGTAGATGTTGCCTGGGGTGCCGAATGCGGCGGTGAGGGCGCCGAGCTCATCGAGGGCGTACACCACGACAAAAATACCCAGCGCTACCAGGATGCGGTTGCGTTTATGCTCGAGTGACTCTTTTTTCTTGCGCTTCTTCTTTTTCTTCTTGGGGTCGGCGGTGGCCATGACTCGTATCCTCCCATTTGAATGTATGAACACCCGCTCATATAACATCGCGACAAAGGCCGCGACAAGCGCGGCCTTGCGTATCAGCGTATGCGCAGGCTAGAGAATGATCTCGCAGTCCGGCTCGGCGTCGGCGGTGAACTCCACGACGCGATCAAGGACCTCGTCGAACTCAGCGTCGTCGGCCTCAAGCGTCAGCTTCTGGGTCATAAAGTTGACCGAAACGGATTTGACGCCCTCGAGCTTGGCGAGTTCGTCCTGAAGCTTACGCGCACAGTTGGCGCAGTCGATCTCGTCGAGCTTGAACTGCTTTTTCATGATGGGTTCCTTTCCCTGTATTTGCGGCTTGGGTGCAGACCGCGCTGGCACCGTGGTTGGTCGCTATTCGCAGATGTGGCTCATGCCTTGGTTGAGCATGGTGTAGACATGATCGTCGGCGAGCGAGTAGAGGATGTTGCGCCCGTCGCGCCGGAATTTAACCAGGTGCGACTGTTTGAGCGTGCGCAGCTGGTGCGACACCGCGGACTGCGAGGTCGCAGTCGCCTCGGCGATGTCGGCCACGCAGAGTTCGCGGCCCATGAGAGCGTAGAGGATCTTGATACGCGTGGTGTCGCTGAAAACCTTGAACAAGTCGGCAAGGTCGTACAGCAGCTCCTCGTCGGGAAGGTCCTCGGGCGAGCAAGTGGTGGGGATGTCGGGCACGATGGTGGTGTCGATATCGGTCCTTATTTCATCGGCGTGTTCGCTCATTGCAATATCCTTTCATATGAACATGTGCTCATATAACTTACTTCCGAGTATATGAGCGCATGTTCATATGTCAATATAATTTGCGAAATTTTTTGCTGTCGATTGGCCCCAGAGGCGGCTAAGGGCATTGGTTGGTGCTGATAAGGCCGCCGATGCCAACGTGGGTACCCTAGCGACGTGCAAAAACGGGAGTTTTCAGCATCGACGAGGGGTTATTTATTGCATGATACGGCGTCGTTTGCCGCCACAGGGCTTTATTGGAGTGCAAATGGCAATAGATATTCCCCAGCTGTTGCCTAACTTACATCGAAAACAGCGGCTTCGGTGCAAAATGGGGCAATTCGGCCGCCCTCGGATACTCGGCTCTGCTGAAAACTCCCGTTTTTGCACGTCGCCGGGGCACCCACCCTGTCAGTCCGCCTCAGTTCTGGCCCCGTACACCCTGCCTTCGGGTGTGGAGGTGCTTGTTTGGGCGAACTCCGGGCAATCCAGCTCGATGACTTGCATGTCGTCGATGGCCGGGACATCGTTGATCGTCGGGTCGTCCAGCGAGATGCCCTCGAGCACTGCGCGCTCGAGCTCAAGTGCATTACCCTGCGCTGCGTCTTGACGGAGGAGCTCCTCAATACGCTTCTTTTCCTCGATAAATCTCCTGAGCACAAATTGTCGCAGCTCTTCTTGCTTGATTGCGAAATCTTTGGGCAGGCGCGATGGGCGAATGCCCTCCTTTCGCTGGATTGCCTCCATAACCCTGGCGAAGGCGCTGGCGTGCATAAAGGAATAGCGACTGACGGTAATGATTCCGTAGCCCATGGACGCCAGCGCGTTCTTGCGCTCTTCGTCAATGGCGCGGTCTTCTTCGGCATCGTGCTGAAATCCGTTGTATTCGATGTCGGTTCGGGACCGCTTGAGATATGCATCCATATAGAACTTTTCGCGCCGCGTGAGATTCTTTGCAGCAGCTGTGACCTTTACTTCGTAGTCGGTCTCGATCTCGCTAATGCCAAGACCGCCCTCGCGCCTGGGTAGCGTGAGCATCATGACAAACGCCGTTTCCATCGGCGATCGGCATCCGTCCCGCACGCATTGGATGGCTTTTCGGGCAAGTTCGAGGCCCTTGCAGTCGATAAGGGAGTTAAAGAAATGTTTAAGGCTCGAAGTCGAGGTGAGCGCGAAGCGCTCGGTATAGGATGTTGAGGCATCGTGCCCAAGGGAATAGGCTCCACACAGTTCGAAGTAGTACTCCACAAGTTCACGAAAGGGAAGATAGGTTGCGGCCTGAAGCGCGCAGAGTTCGACGCCGACAATATAGATGTCGTCGGCAAGCTTGATAAAGCGCGAGCCCGCGAATCGCTTGGATGATACGTGGCACTTGCAGCCCGTCATGCTGCGCACGTTTGCGCGCTCGAACACCGTTGTATCGAGCGGCGCGCCGTCATCAAGAGCTACGTTGTGCCTGGCGAGCCAGTCGGCGGCAGAGTCGAGCAGCTCCTTGCTGGGGCGCGCCCCGTAGATCTTGGCAGGGCTGCAGGGCTCGGTGCCAATTGCGGATACCGAGTATGCGGCTTGGTAGACCGCTTTTGCCGTGTTATGTGAAAGCACGATACTCATACAGATAGCATGGCAGACCAGGCGGCGGGGCTCGCAATGAATGCCAAGGCAAAATGGCGCGGCATAACAAAAGCTGTCCAAGCGCTTGACGCCAATGATGGAGAAAGATGCTATTTGGAGCATTGTCGCAGCTCGCTGACTACGCAGACCTCCACAACTGATGCTGGTCAGCATCGTTTTGATGCAAAGACGGCGTCAACAAAAATGTGCAATTTGGCTTGAACATGAGCAGATGAAGTTCTTGGTTATGCGGCGGCTAGACATCGGGGGCTGGAGGGCCATGTTGTACGGCGCGAAAAACAGGCCGATATCCGCTTGGATATCGGCCCGTATTGCGTCGCTTGAGGGGGGCGCCTCGGCGTGTCGCTTTTGCGCGGGGCGCTATGGTCCGGCAAGTATTGCTCGCGAATGGCGCCTCTGCTTGGCAATCTACTCGGCAAACAGGTTCTTGAGGTTGAACTCGGCCTGCACCGTCCGGAGCATGAGGTCGGTGTCGTCGAGGCCCAGGTGCTGCTCGTTGGCGTCGGGCGCGAGGGTGCCGCGACGGCGTGCCCAGTTCTCGAGTGCGGCGGGTGCGGACTCGCGGGGGAGCGAGCGCACGTCGGCGTCCAGGCTGCGGCAGATCTGGCGCGAGTCGATGACGATAATCTTGCCGGCTCGGCGCGCCTCGGCATAGCCGTCCAGATGGATCTTGAACCAGCTGTCCTCAAAGGCGGCGTTGTGCGCCATGTACGGGTATTTCTTCATGAGCTTGAGCAGCTGCTTTTGCAGCTCCTTGTTCTCGCGGAAGGGCATTTTGCCGTCGATGTCGTCCCAGGTGATGTGATGGATATTCGACAGCGGCACATCTTCGCCGCGGTAGATATCGGGCAGGCCGCAGTAGTGTGCCTCGGCGTCGTGCGGGACGGCGTCGCTGGTGAGCTCCATGATCTCCCAGCCCACGTTGATGATGTAGCCGCGCTCGGGTGCACGGCCGGTGGTCTCGATGTCGATGCCGAGCACCGTGCCCTGGATGGGCTTGCGGGCGTACGCCACGCCGAGCGCATCGCGGTCGCCGCGGATCTCGCGCATGACGGACGCGGCGGTTCGCTTTTGCATCTTGCCGATGGCGGCACAGGTATCGGCGTCGGACAGGCCGCGCGAAAGCGTCGCGGGCGTCACGTTGCGCAGGCGCGCCTCGCCAATCTGGTCGCATAGGTCGCGGTTGCGGTCGGCCAGGTCGCGCACGGTGGCAAAGTCGAAGCCAGGGTCGCCCTCGGCGGTAAAGTACTCGGTCTCGAGAACCTTGAGGGCCTCTTCGCCTTTTTGACGCTCGGATTCCATGGCGGCGTGATCGCCATAGATGAACATGGGGATAAACGGCTGGCGCTCGTATTCGAGTGCTTGCGAAACGTTCATATACTGCTCCTTGGACGGGCCGCGTCGTGCGGCTCGGGGTCATTGAGATGTGGCGAGATGATAGTTTACCACATGCAACTATTGGCATCACGCCTAGGACAACTACAATACCCTAGTTGACCGCTAGGACTTTTACAATGCTGCCGAAAGACACGAAAGGTTCCATCCGTCATGGATTTGCTGATTGATATTTTGCTCGACGCCGGCAAGGACACGCTCTCGCTGGTGCCGTTCTTGTTGGTGACATATCTGGCCCTCGAGACGTTAGAGCATGTGGCAGGCGATCGCGTCAACGGCGCCATCAAGCGTGCCGGCGCCGCTGGCCCCGTGGTTGGCTCGTTGCTGGGCATGGTGCCGCAGTGTGGCTTTTCGGCGATGGCGGCAACGCTGTACGCCGGTCGCGTCGTGACGTTGGGCACCCTGGTGGCGGTGTTTCTCTCGACCTCCGACGAGATGCTGCCACTGCTGCTTGCCGAGCAGGTTCCCGTGCAGACTATGGCGATGCTTTTGGCTTCGAAGGCGCTGATCGCGCTGGTCACGGGCTTTATCGTGGATGCCGTCATTCGCGGCCTGCGTCGCAACGCCCGTGCTCATGCGGCGATCCGCCGTACCGTGTTGGGAACCGCTGCCAATCCGGCGCACGTTAACTGCGCGCATGACGATCACAGCGGCGGTGACATCATCGACGAGGTGGCCGAGGCGGGCGTGAGCGCCGACCACATCCATGAGCTGTGCGAGCGCGACCATTGCGGTTGTGATGAAGACGAGGATGAGCGTGACCACGGACATGGCCACGACCACGGACACGAGGGCGAGCACGAACACCACCACGGTCACTCCCACTCACACAAAGGCGCGCCTGTCCTGTCGATTATCCGCAGCGCGATCTCGCACACCGTACAGGTTTCGGTATTCATTTTCCTGGTGACGCTGATTCTGGTCGCCGTGCTCGAGACCTTCGGCGAGTCCGCGATCGAGCAGTTCCTGCGTGGCAACGAGACGCTCGCTGTCCTGGGTTCGGCGCTTGTCGGCCTCATTCCCAACTGCTCGGCGAGCGTGGTCATTACGCAGCTGTATCTGGAAGGCGCGCTGCAGCTGGCACCGATGCTCGCCGGTACACTCATTTCTGCCGGCGTGGGTTACCTGGTGCTGTTCCGCACCAACCGCAGCGCTCGCGAAAACTCCGTGTTCCTGGTCATGATGTACGTCATCGGCGCGGGCTGGGGTCTTATCCTTTCCGCCTTTGGCCTCTAAGTAGATGTTTGAGGTATCCCGTAAAAACTGGGGCATGCCTCAAACATCTACCGCCATGACCGGCGTTGGATGCGCGCCAATCGCCAAAACAAAAAGGTAGATTTTTAGGCATGTCCCAAAAATCTACCTTGGTTAGCGCAGCAGGTCGGTGAGGTTGCGCTTAAAGCGGGCGCGGTCTTCGCTGGTGAAGGCTGCCGGTCCACGGGTGCGACCGCCGGCGCGGCGCACCTTCTTTTCTTCGTGACGAATAAACAGCTGCATATCGATGGTGGCTTTGTCGTACACGCGCCCGCGCACGCCGATGGCGGCGGCATCGCGACCGAGCACCATGCTGGCCAGGCCAATGTCCTGTGTCACGACCACATCGCCTGCCTGCAGACGCTCGATAATGGCAAAGTCGGCGCTATCGGCGCCTACGCTCACGTCGAGCGTTGTGACCCAAAAGCCACGTCGCGCGTGCTCGGCATCGCGCGGGTCGTCACGGCGAATGTGCCGCTCCAGGTTTTGCGTGCTGTTGCCGGCGACAACCACGGCAACACCCGCCCGTCGCGCGCAGTCGATCGACTCACGCGTGACCGGGCAGGCGTCGGCATCAATAAACAGCGTTCGCGGCATCTAGTGCACCAGCTTGCCAAAGCGGATAGCGCGAATAACCAGCGTCACGCCAAACACCAGGAGTGCAGCGCCGGTAAAGATGACGAGCATCTTTGCCGACCACAGCGGATAGATGAACACGAACACGCCGGCGATGATGGAGAGCGCGCCGCTCAGGATGGCGAGGGCGCGGTTGGAAGAAAGCTCGGACTCCAGAATCGACATGATGCCCTCGACAATCCAGCCAAAGCCGGCCACGACCACCACAAGCGTGCTGAGCGTCGCGGTCGAAAGCGCCTGGTTGCGCAGGATCACCACGCCGCCCAAGATGATGAGCAGGTTGGCGAGGATGCTCGTGACGCGCCAGCCGGCGGGCAGCAGCGGCTCAAAAATGGCGGTGAACAGCCTGACGCCAGCCGTGATCACAAAGTAGAAGCCCAGTACGGTCGTCAAAAAGACGAGGGTCTTAGCGGGTGCAAACAGCAGCGCGATGCCGGCGATGAGCGCGATGACACCCGTGGCGGCGTAGATCCAGCGCACGGCTTTAATCGCCTTGCCTGCCATGCTTTTCTCGTCAAATCCAAACAGACTCGATTGTTGGTCGTCATTCTTAAAGATGCCCATGAGGCCTCCTTTCCGTACGGCGTAAGCCGTGATCGTTACAACCAGTATCGCCTAAAGGAGCTGGCGTATGGGCCGGAGAGGGCGAAACGCAACTCAAAGGCCCCGATTTGTTTCCGTTGTTCCCCACGTTGCGATTTTCTATTCAACAGGTGTAGAACATTGCAGCTCTGTTCGTTATTGCCTGCGTTTTAGGTTAGATTTTCCTAAGAACAATTGGCTTTTTGGGGGTCCCTATGAACGAAGCAGTTCCCGTGGTGCCGTTGAGCGCCGAGTCGATGGCAAAGCAGGGTTGCGAAAAGCTTGGCCTGGATGCGTTTGATGCGCTGGTCCGCCGCGCCCGCACATGCCGCCGTTTTGACGAGTCCATGCGCGTGCCGCGCGAGTTTTTGCTCGAGCTGGCAGAGCTGGCGCACCTGGTCCCCTGTGGCGCCAATGCTCAGCGCTTGCGTTTTCATGTGGTGAGCGGTGCCGAGGACTGCGCTCGCGTGTTTGACGAGCTCGCATGGGCCGGGGCGCTCAAGGACTGGCCGGGTCCTGTCGAGGGCGAGCGTCCGACCGGCTACATTGCAATTCTTGCCGAGCGCACCGTTCCCGGCAAGCCCGCCGCGCCTATCACCGAGGTCGACACGGGCATCGCGGCTCAGACGATGATGCTCGCCGCGCGCAGCGCAACGCCCGAGGTGGCGGCTTGCATGTTCAAGGCCTTTACGCCCCGCGCGATCGATGCGATGGGGCTCGATAACGACAAGTACGAGCTCAAGCTGATCATGGCTTTTGGCGTGCCGGCCGAGACCCAGGTTATCGACGCGATCGATTCCAACCCCGACGGTTCTATTAATTACTGGCGCGACGAGGCGCAGGTGCATCACGTGCCCAAGCGTCCGCTTGCCGACGTGCTGGTGTAGTTGCGTCGTTGCGGCGCGATCCGGCGGCAAACCACCACAAAGGTGCCTGTCCCCTTTGTGGTGGTGCGAGGGGAGGGCGTGTGTCCGATCTGTATTTGGTTCGGCATGGGCAGACCGAGCTTAACGTGCAGAACATTTTGCAGGGCTGGCAAGACTCGCCGCTCACGGAGCGCGGGCGCGAGCAGGCACTGGCGACGCGCGCGGCGTTTGAGGCGCGCGGTATCTCCTTTGACCACGCGTATTCGTCTCCGTTGGGTCGGGCGCGCCACACGGCCGAGCTGATCGTTGGCGAGGATCTTCCCATAGAGCCGGTCGATGATTTGCGCGAGTGGCGCCTGGGCACGCTGGAGGGCACATCAAATCGCGATATGCCGCCGCAGCCCTGGGGCGATTATCCGGTGGCCTTTGGTGGCGAGTCGGAAGGCGAGCTTCGGGCGCGCATGGTCGCGGCGCTGTCCCGTATTATGGCCCGACCGCAGCACGATCGTGTGCTTGCGGTCTCTCATGGCTCTGCCTGCCAGGAGTTTCTTAGATACGTGACCGGCGGGGGAGAGCAGCCCGACAACGGTGCCGTGCTTCATTTTGGCTATTGCGACGGGGCGTTTTCGCTCCTTGATTGGTAACGAACGAAAGGACCCCTATGAACAAAGATCTGTATCTGGTCCGTCATGGACAGACAATATTCAACCTTAAACGCATTATTCAGGGATGGAGCGATTCGCCGCTCACGCAGTTGGGCTGCGAGCAGGCGGCGCGTGCCGGTATGTTCTTGCGTGCGCGTGGCGTTGAGCCCGATCACGCCTACACCTCGACGCTGCACCGCACCGAGCAGACTATCGCCAACCTGTGGCCGGGCCTTGCCTACGAGCGTCTGGATGGCCTGCGCGAGTGGTTCTTTGGCGACTTTGAGGCCGAGCGCGTGATGCTGATGCCCGAGCGTCCGTGGCGTGACTTTTATCGTCAGTTTGGCGGTGAGGGCCAGATGCAGGTACGTGAGCGCATGGTGACGACGTTGACCGATCTTATGCGACGCCCGGACCATTCGTGCGTGCTCGCGGTGAGCCATGCCTCGGCCATCAAGGAGTTTTTGGACCACTCTAGGGGAGCGGAGGCCGACGAGCGCGAGCGCGTGCCGGGCAACTGCTCGGTTCTGCATTTTGCGTTTGACGACGAATCCGATACGTTTGAACTGGTCGAAGTCTTTACGCAGGAGGATTACGCGCGTGAGCTGGGGCTAGAGCCGCTCGTGGCGGCAGCGGGCCCGCAGCGTGGGTAGCGCGGGCGCGGCGATTCGGATCGCCGACATAATTGCTCGATGCGAAGGGGGCGGAGGTGCATGCGCATGTATCCCCGCCCCTTGCTTGTTGAGCTGCCGAGTCTTTGTGCTGGGCGTTTAGGCCCCGTTAGAACCGTGCGATCTGGTGGGTGAGCAGACCCGTCGGAACCTGCGGCGCGCCGCCGCTGACCTGCGCGGCGGGGAACAGCACGGCCACGGAAAAGTTGAACGGCTCTTTGCCCGTGTAGGTGCCGGCTGCGCGGGCCTCATCGGCCAGCAGCTGCGCCGCCCCTGCCAGCGCGGCAGCGTAGGCGGGGTCGTCGGCCAGTGCCGGCTCCGGTGCCTGATCGAGCATGGCTCGGATGGCGGCAACGGCGTCCTCGCGCTTGACTTCCCATACGCGATGCGTAATGCCTGCGGGATCGGTGACGGCGTAGAGCGATGCGCCCTCTTTGGCGGCGCCAAGGATGATATCCATGACGGGCGAGGCTTCGTAGGCGAGCGACACGGGGCGCGGCTGCACCTTGAGCTCGGCGATTGTACGGGCGGCGGCCGCATCTGCGGAAGCTGCGTCGTCGCCCGTCAGTACGCCGACCGGGCAAATTGCCACAACGCCCGTCACGCGCCCTGGCTCTCCGGAGCATTCGTACACGTAATACGCCGCACCCGGATCCTTGAGCATGAGCCCATCGGCAATCGCACCGCGCAGGGCGTCGTTGCCGCTCAGGATGTCGCCCATCTGCGGCAGCGCCTCGAGCACACGGTCCTGAGCCGGGCGGATGCAGGGAAACGGAAGAGCTTTCATGGACAGTCCTAACGCGCGAGTCGGTTTGTTTGCGGCTTATTATGCCCCAACTTGGCTATTCGCGCCCCAGAGCGTGTTGTTGGCGAGCGCGATCAGCACCCGCTGGCATCGAACGATGTCGGCGTGGGGCACATGCTCGTTTGGCTTGTGTGCGAGCGCCAACGAGCCGGGGCCATAGCTCATGCAGTTGCGGTTACCCGTCTTGCCGGCAATGACGGCAGTGTCGGTGTAACCGGTAAAGAAGCCGACAGTCGCGTCCGCGCCTGTCACGTCATCGGCGGCACGCTTGAGCGCGGCTAGAAGGGGAGAGACCGGATCGCGCTCGATGGCGGGTCGGTCGCCTGTCACGGTATAGCTTCCATGGCAACCGGGGACTGTGGCTTCGGCGTCGGCGATGGCCTGCTCTACCATGCGCGTCGCGGCGGCCGTATCGGTCGGCGGCGTCAGGCGCATATCGACCCAGACCTTGGCACGGTCGGGCACGACATAGGGGCGATAGCCGCCCTCGATCTGTCCAAACGTGATGGTCGAAGGACCCAGCTCATCATGCACGGGCAGCGCCGCGAACGCATGGCGCAGCGCACAGACGGCCTCGGCCATGGCGGCGACGGCATCCGCTCCCTTCCAGGGCTGGCTCGCATGCGCCGTGACGCCGGTCATCTCGATCTCGAACCACGTGCGACCCTTGTGCGCCACCTGAATCTGTCCGTCGGTGGGCTCGGTGTCCAGCACCCATTCGCGCGAGCCGACCCAGCCGGCATCGATGGCGGCCTCGGAGCCGCGCATAAAGTCCTCTTCGTCGACTGAGCAAATAAGCGAGAAGCCGCGGTGGGGCAGCTCACCATCCGCCGCCACGCGCTCGAGCGTATGGACCAGTGCGGCAATGGCGCAGGCCAGACCGCCCTTCATGTCGCAGGCGCCCCGGCCATAGAGTTTGTCGTCTCGCACGGTCGCCCCGAGTGGCGGTGTGTCCGCGTTCCAGCCATCTCCTAGGGTGACGGTGTCCATATGGCAGATATAGACCAGCCGCGGCTCGTCGCTCACACCCGGTACGGTGACCATAAGGTTGCGGCGCCCGGGGAGTACTTCGAGCTCTGCAATCTGCACGGCATCGAGCGCAGGACTATCAAGCTGCGCCAGCTGCTGTTCAATGAGCCTCTTAATGAAGTGTTCGATCTCGCCTTCGTAGGCGCCCGGGTCCGAGCTATCAATCTTCACGAGCTCCTGCGTAAGCCGCCAGGCAAAGTTCTCATCAACCATATGCAACCTCACAATCAGTTTGTTTCCAAAACCGATTGTAAGCCACCTGGAAAATTCGCGACGTGTGCGTAGCAGTATTAACCGTTCACAGGCCGAGCCATCGCGTTTGGCGTCCGGGCAGGCTCGCAAACGACGCAATGGGTACGTATCCTTCATGGACGACATGCTGTGCGACATATCTGCCTTTCGGTATCACCGGATACCTCCACAGGTCTTGGCAATAATGCCGGATCTGCCCGATTCTGTGGACGATCCGCGCAGGGAGCATCTTTGTGAGCACCCGCTCGTCAAGTATTTCCTGGGCACTCCGTTACACGTGTTGGCGCAGGGCCTCTGCGGGCGTAAGGGCGGCCGCATTGTCAGGCATGTTTGGAACGGGGAGAGGCCGTTTGGCTCCGTGCGACAGACAGAGTTTGGCCTTGATGTTGCGTCCCCGCTCTTTACCCTGCTGACCATGGCTTCCTCGGTCTCAAATGAGCGCCTGATCATGTGCATGTATGAGATGTGCGGCACCTTTGCCGTGTGCAAGATTGCGTCTCAGGTAAAGTCGGCGCTTGAGCAGGCGTATGGGAGCCGGTGGGGTGACGCACGGTCGGGCTGGGAAAACGTAAAGGATACCTCGGGGAATCCAACGGACCTGTGGAAGCGACCTCCCTTGATTGAGCTCTCTGAACTTACAGAATTCGCCAATAAGATCCAGGGGCTCCGCGGTGCTAAATCGTTAACGCGTGCCGCGAAATGCATTACGGGGGTTGTGGCATCGCCGCTCGAGGTCCAGGCTTCGATGCTGTTTGGCCTTACGAGGTTGCGCGGCGGCGAAGGGCTGCGCCTTACCAATAACGTTGAGATTCGCATGACGCGCAGCGCCCGCCTGATTTCGGGGCTTGATAGGCGCTACGCCGATATCTTGCTGTCAAATAAGGACGGCAGCCGAGAGTGCCTGGTTGAATGTCAAGGTAAAGCCATTCACGGATCCATAGAATCCAAGATCTCGGACTCCGATCGAACGACGGCCCTTCAAGCGATGGGATATCCTGTCGTTCTGATGACCTATGGTCAGCTGGTCGACTCCGATGCCTTCCGCGTGGTGATGGAACTCATCATGTCCTATCTCGATGTGCCGTTGAAAGACAAGACACCGCGGCAGCAGGAGCTCGAACGGCGGCTTCGTGAGGAGATTTTTATCGATTGGGCGGGAATGTAGCCGTGCGGGTGGAAAACGGTCGCGTGAGCTAGGGTTTGGTCACGAAAAGGCTTCAGTTGCTCTTTGAAATAGGCTTTAAAAACGCTACCCAGAACAAGTTATTTCGGAAAATGGACAGTCAACTTAAATTTGGCATATAGAGATCGATTTTTACCTACTAAAGTCCCTGATAAAGCTGTTTATCAGAGCAGGTGCGCTCAGTGATTTAGGCATGACTGTCGATTATCCGAAAAAACTTGTTCTTGGTATCATTTACAAAACCAGCCGCAGCAACGAAATCGGTCCCCGTTTCGCGAAAACGGGGACCGAATGAGCTTCATTGCCTGTCTGGCAGGCTTGGCGCCGACGCTACTTGATCACGCGTACGCGATACATCGACGGAATCTGCTTGAGCGCCTCGATGGTGCTGCTATCTAGGTGCTCGTCCGTGTCGAACATGGTGTAGGCGTTCTCGCCGGCGGACTCGTTGGTCATACGCTGCACGTTGGCGTTGTCCTTGGCCAGGATTGCCGTGATCTGGCCGATCATGTTGGGCACGTTGGCATGCAGGCAGGCGATGCGGCTTGCGGCGCGCGCCTTGCCCATGCTGCAGGCGGGGTAGTTGACGCTGTGCGCGATGTTGCCGTTCTCCAGGTAATCCTTGAGCTCGCTGATGGCCATATCGGCGCAGTTGGCCTCGGCCTCGCCAGTGCCGGCGCCCGAGTGCGTGGTGATAAACGTATTGGGCATCTTGACGGTCTTGGGCGTGGCAAAGTCGCAGCTAAACCAGCTCAGCTTGCCCTCGCGCAGGGCGGCGTCAACGGCGTCCTCGTCAATGATGGTCTCGCGCGCGTAGTTGATGAGCACGGCGCCCGGGGCCAGCAGGTCGATCTGCTCGGTACTGATCATGCCGATGGTGTCGGCCTTGCTGGGCACGTGCACGGTGAGGTAGTCGCAGCCGCGGCAGAGGTCCTCGAGCGTGCCCACGCGCTGCACCTCGCGGCTCAGCACCCACGCGTGCTCGACGGAAATGAACGGATCGTAGCCGTAGACGTCCATGCCCAGATCGACGCAGGCGTTGGCGACCTTGGAACCCACGTTGCCCAGGCCGATGACACCGATGCGCTTGCCCTTGAGCTCACGGCCCACAAAGGCCTTCTTGGCCTTCTCGGCGTCGACCTGAATCTCGGGGTCGTCGGCGTTGTCGCGCACCCAGTTCATCGACTGCACCACGCCGCGGCTCGAGAGCACCAGCATGCCCAGGACGAGCTCCTTGACGGCGTTGCTGTTGGCACCGGGGGAGTTAAAGACGACGACGCCCTTCTTGGCGTACTCCTCGACGGGGATGTTGTTGACGCCGGCGCCGCAGCGGGCGATGGCGCGGATGCCCTCGGGCAGCTCGTAGCCGTGCAGGTCGGTGGAGCGCATCAGGATGGCGTCGGCCTCCTCGGCGGTGCCCACAAACTCGTAGCCCTCGCCAAACTCGACCTTGCCGTCTTTGGTTATGTCGTCGATGGTTTTGATCTTGCGCATGAAAAACTCCTTAGCGGGTTTGTTTATAACAAGTGGTTTGAAGTGGCTGGTCGGCCCGCGGGTTGCGGGCTAGTTAGATCGCGGACTCAAACTATGCTGCGCTTCGAAGTCCTTCATGTACGAGGCCAGTGCCTGCACGTCTTCCATGGTTACGGCGTTGTAGACGCTGGCGCGCATGCCGCCCACCAGGCGATGGCCCTTGACGTTTTGAATCTGGTGCTCGGCCGCGCCTGCGACAAAGGCCGCGTCGAGATCGGCGTCGCCGGTGCGGAAGGTGACGTTGGCGATGGAGCGGCTGCCGGCCTGCGTGGTGCCATGGAACAGCTCGCTGTGCTCGAGCAGGTCATAGAGCAGGTTGGCCTTGGCCCAGTTGCGCTCGGCCATGGCGGCTAGTCCGCCGGTCTGCTCAACCCAGCGGAACACCTTGCCGCACACGTAGATGCCAAAGGTGTTGGGCGTGTTGAGCATGGAGCCCTTGGCGGCCTGGGTCTTAAGGTCCATGTACTGCGGCGTCTGCGCAAAGGCGGGGCCATCGGCGATGAGGTCGTCGCGCACGATGACCACGGTCACGCCCGCGGCGCCGGCGTTTTTCTGAGCGCCGGCGTAAATGAGTCCGTAGCGCTCGACGTCGAGCGGCTGCGACAGAAAGCAGCTCGAGACATCGGCGACCAGCGGCACATCGCCGCAAGCGGGCAGCTCGTGGTACATGGTGCCAAAGATGGTGTTGTTCTGGCAGATGTAGACGTAGTCGATCCCGTCGCCCGCGGCCTCGGCGGCAATGCGCGCGTTGATATTGGCCATGGTGGGAATGCGGTCGAAATTGGTGTCCTCGGAGCTCGCGAGCAGCACGGCCTCGCCGTACTTTGCGGCCTCCTTGTACGCCTTGTTGGCGAAGTTGCCGGTCACGACGTAGCCGGCGCGGCCGCGGCGCATGAGGTTCATGGGGATGCCCGCAAACTGCAGCGTGGCGCCGCCCTGCAAAAACAGGACACAGTAGTTGTCGGGGATGCTCAGCAGGCGGCGCAGGGTTGCCTCGGCGTCGTCGATGATCTGCTGGTACATGCTAGATCGATGGCTCATCTCGAGCACGGACATGCCGCAACCGCGGTAGTCCATCATCTCGTCGGCGATCTCGGCGAGCACGCTTGTAGGCAGCGCGGCCGGGCCAGCTGAGAAGTTGTGCACACGTGCCATCTTCTAGTTCCCCTCGTAGTCGTTTGAACGTTCGGGATACTTTAGCACAGTGGAGCGCCAGGCGCGACCGCATCACGGTAAAACTCGACCGCGCCGCTATGATTTACAGGATGGTTACATGGGGGAGGCTACTTGAGTAGTTTGAATCTACTCAAAGGGTTCTTTCGATGGTCCTCGATTGCCAGGATGCTGATGTTTCGCTGCTCAACATCCACGTGGTAGTACACACCGTAGTGCGCGCAAAAGAAGACCCTGCAGTCAATGGGCGGAAAGGCTGCCTGATAGTAGGGGTCGTATTCTTCCCCAAAATAAGGATGCTTGGCTAGAAAGTCGATGAGGTTGCCGATTCTGGCGTAGACTCGCTCCGAAGGAATCTCGGCATAGGCATAGAGTGCCTCGTCAGTCATGACAACATCAAAAGGCTTATCAAGTTCGTCGAGCTCCGAGTAGAACTCGACGTCTGCGTTATCCAATTTCATGGCGAGCCGCCCTGATGCGATCTGCATCTGCCTTGGCCTGTTTCCACGGTCGCACACGACCGTTTACTAAGTCGTCGTAGCCACGCGTGATGGCTCGCTGGATGCGTTCTTCGCGCTCCTGAATGGCGGTTAGTGCGCGCGTCTGCTCGTCATAGGCCTCGGCATCCATGACGACAAGCGATGCCGATCCGTTTTTGGTTAGGTAGACGGGCTCTTTGGTTTGGTGGCAGCTATCTGCTATGGAACCAAAGTTGCGTTGCAGATCGGAAATAGGCTTTACGATAGGCATATGAAACTCCTTACATAGAATCATATGTATAGTTTTATCTTGATTATAGTGGATGATGGGGGTTCCAACGCGAACGAGGCGCTATGCCGATGCATGCTTCTATTCACAATCGCGTCTATGCTCGAAGGATTAAGCATGACTATCCGGTGAGACATGTCGTTTTGTGGTATCCACCCCGCCCATCAAGCCTGTCATCTCAACAGCTCCAGCAACCGCAATAAACCAGATCCTCTTTTTGCCGTTCACAGAATATTTTTGCCGTTCAGGGAGTTTTCGCAGCTAAAATGTTGCGCAACAAAATGTTGCTCAATGGATGCGAAGCGTTTTGTCGTATGAATCAAATGTACCTATTTGATCCGTCGAGAGGCTGAACGACATGAGCATGCCCACCACCTATCGTGGTTCTATGACACGCGAGCAGTGGCTTGTTAATGAGACGCGTGTCGTTGCGCGCCTCATGGTGGACGAGAACCTTTCTGATACGAAAGAGATAATTGAAAAGGTCACCGCCCAAAATCTCTTTCAATATCCTACTGAGCGCGAGCAAAAATCTATCACCCGTGCTTGCTGCCGCCGGTTGTTGGCTCTTAGCGAAGACGAAGACGTGCGCGCGAGCCTGATTAATCTTGCTGCGCATGGCTCGCTCGAACAGCTTGCGCAGGTTAACCTGTATGCAATGATGCGCGACAACCGAGTTGTCTGGGACTTTATGACGTGCGTGATTGCCCCTAAGTTCAGTCTTTTTGATCTCTCGCTTCGAAAATCGGAAATCGTTACGTTTATCGAAGGGCTTCGCGCGCAGGACGATCGCGTTGCAATGTGGTCGGATGCTACGTGCAATAAAGTGCGCCAAGTCCTCGTCAACTGTATAGAGGGCGCTGGATTGTATAGCCGCAAAACCGAAGCCCTTCGTCCGCCATTGCTCGATTTTGAGCTCGAGCGTTGCGTTCGGGCCAACGACGATGCCGCGGTTCTGCCTGCCTTTGGCATAACGGAATAGTGGTGCGAGATGACAGCAACCGAGTTGCCTTCAATCGACATGAGCTTTGAGCTCATTCGTTCCAAATTCCACGACCCTGAGTTTTTGAATTGTCGTGGCTTGGGTGGCGAGGTTCCACTCTATATCTATCCATATGCAGCTAGGCAAGAGGACCAGGTACGCGCTCTGACTCAGCAGCTAGTGGATGATAGCGCACACGAGCGCCGGATAAAAAACGACGCCCCAAACATTGTCTCGTTTGACCTGTGGAGCGTGTTTATCGGCATTTGCGAAAAACGCGGCATCTTAGAAAAGATGAGCGCCCTCGAGGAAAAACGAGGCAGCGATCACTTCTTGCAACGCATGCAGAGCCGAGTGGGGCCCGAGAAGTACCTCGAGTTCATTCACGACAGCTTTATCGAGAGATACGGCGAGCCAAAACGCGGGCGCGACGTCTTGATTATCACAGGCGTTGGCAAGATTTACCCGTTCATGCGTGCCCACATCATTCTTGAGTCTATTCAGCCGGTATTTTCCGATATCCCCGTCGTTTTGTTTTATCCCGGCACCTATGACGGGCAGCAGTTAAAGCTGTTTGGCACGATTGCCGACGGCAACTACTATCGCGCGTTTAACCAACTCTAAAAACGTTTCCGGTCATCGAAAGGCATTCCCATGAAGATCAAAGATATGTTTGAGCACGATATCGACCGAAACATTAACGGTGTTATTAAGGTCGATCAGGAGGATGACGGCAGTGTCAGGCAAGAGCTGAACGAATATGTTGTGACCGACGAGCTTCGCCGCCATTTCAAGACGCTTTTCGATGTGTATGTTCGGGCCCTCGATGCTCCGACGGACAAAGTTGGCGTGTGGATTAGCGGTTCGTTTGGCTCGGGTAAATCTCACTTTCTCAAGATGCTTAGCTACCTGTTCACGAACCGTGAGGCGGCAGGTAAAACTGCGATTGAGTATATTGCTCCGCGTTTTGAAGATGACGAACTTGCCGACAAAGCAAAGCGCGCGGCGGGCGTGACGACCGACGCTATCCTCTTTAATATGGGCATCAAAAGCCCGCTCAATAAGGATGGCAGCGCGGTTGCGCGCATTTTTGCCAAGATGTATTACGAGAGCCGTGGGTTCTACGGTGCAGATTTTAAGCTCGCTCGCCTGGAGCGTCGTATTGACGACGCCGGTAAAACTCAGGAATTCCGTGCCGCATTCGAAGAGATTAATCATAGCCCCTGGGTCGATGGCCGCGAGGACTACGACTTTAACTCCGACGACGTTATCGAGGCACTCAGTCGCACGGGCGTCATGAGCAAGGACGAGGCGGAGCGCTGGTACGAAATACCGGAAAGCAATGATTTTTCAATCGACCAGCTTACCGACGATATTGCTAAATACACCAAGCGTCGAGAGCAAGAATGCGGCGGCTCATATCGCATGATCTTTATGGCCGACGAGATGAGCCAGTTTATCGCGAGCGATACCGAGCTTATGCTGAACCTGCAGAGCATCGTCGAGGCGCTGGGCACCAAGTGTGGCGGACGCGTATGGGTTATGGTTACCGGACAGCAGGCGATTGATCAAATTACCAAGGTTAAGGGCAGCGACTTCTCCAAGATTCAGGACCGCTTTAATACGCGTTTATCTTTGAGCAGCTCGTGCGCCGATGAAGTCATTCGTCGCCGCATTTTGGCGAAAAATCAGGATGCGAACGACTTGCTGAAGGCTGAGTATCAGGAGCGCCCGGCGGTCCTCAACAACTTGTATAGCTTTAAGGATGCGGCGGCCGATCTAATTGGCTACGAGGGCGCCGAAGACTTCGCCAGCACGTATCCGTTTGCTGATTACCAGTTTAAGCTCATTCAAAAAATCATGGATGAGCTGCGCAATCACGGCGCGTCCGGAAAAAACAGCTCAAGCGCCGAGCGTTCCATGCTGAGTGGCTTTCAAGACTCCGCTCGATGCATAGAGGATAAGGACCAGAATGCCCTGGTTCCGCTTTGGCGTTTCTACAATACGATCTCGACGTCGCTCGAGGACTATCATCGTCGTGTAGTTCTTCGAGCGGCGGATGCCGCCCAAAAGGGGCAGGGTCTTGAGGAATGCGACATTCCGGTACTCAAACTGCTTTTCTTGATCCTGTATGTCGATAAGGACATGCCGGCAAACGTTGAAAACTTGATCACCCTAATGACCGACGACGTCCGCACCGACCGCATTGTCGTTCGCGAACAGATTTCGCAGTCCTTGGAGCGTTTAGTGCGCCAAAACTATGTGGCTCGTAATGGCGAAACGTATAAGTACCTGACCGACGAAGAGCAGGAGATCGCCCAGCAGATTTCGCGCGTGCAGCCGGACGCTACGAAGATTACGTCCAAGGCCGCGCAGATTATGTTTAGGCAGGTCTTCGAAAACGCTAAGGTGTCGGTCGGTAAAAACGTTTTTGATGTCGAGGAATATCTGGACGACACCCGTTATAACAGCGCATCGGGGCTGGCGCTGCGCGTGATTTCTGGCGTGGATGGCACCCCGATCCCTTCGCGCGAGGACCTGCTCCTTAGCTCTAGCAGGGGAGAAGCCATTGTAGTGCTCGATTCCCAGCAAGACTACTACGACTGCCTGTATCAGTCGGCATGTATTGAGCAATACCTCAATAGCCGTCAGGCAGACAATCGCAGCGAAGTGGTGGCTTCGATTTTGCGTGGCAAGCAGGAAGAGCGCGTCGCTCTGGATAAGCGTGCAGAGGAGCTTATGCGCCAGGCGGTGCTGCATGGAACGTTTTATGTCTATGGCGGTGAGTATTCTCCGGTCAAATCGGCGTCTGCCAAGAATATGATCGAGGACTGCGTGCGCCAGCTTGTCTCTGTTACGTACAGCAAACTGCCACTTATCGATAAAAACTACGACAGCGATATGCAGATCAAGCAGATTTTAACTGCGTACACTCCGGCAATGAATGGGCAAGAGCCCAATGCCGGGGCCATCGAAGCGGTTATGCGTTTGCTGGAAGCTCGCGCCGCCCAACATATGCAGGTAACAATGAGCGAGCTGCTCGAGACGTACCATGCGAAGCCTTATGGTTGGGCGGAGATTGACATTGCCGCCGTGGTCGCAACGCTGCTAGCGCAAAAGCGCGCTCGCCTGCTCTGCGCGGGGCAAGCGATTGATCTTAGGGATTCCAAGATTCTTGATTATCTGCGTAAGGCTGCTAAGGCACGACAGGCTGTTGTTGAGGCACGCCAACAGCTTTCTCGGGCAGCCATATCCAAGGCGCGACAGGCTGTAGAAGAGTTGAGCGGCAATCATACTCTGCCGCTCGAAGAGGACAGCCTTGCCGAGGCATGTCGCGGGGAGCTTGAAAAGCGCCGCGATAGCTTGGCGAGTCTCCTTTCGGTCGAGTACCAGCGTAACCCCGATTACCCGGGTCATACGGAGGTTGTGGATGCAAAGAACCTTATCGAGGGTTTATTGCAGAGCGGCCGCGATGCCGTCGACCTAATTATGGCGATCGCCGCAAAAGAGAACGAGCTGCGAGATGCGGCTGAAGATCTCGAGGATATTGACGAGTTTTTCGACAGCAAGGTGACTGTATTCGACGGTGCCTGCGAGATATTCAAGCAAATGGAGAGTGAGCGCGATTATTTTGAGGGCGCTTCGGAAACGCTGGATGCGCTTTCTGTCATTAGGGAAGCAGTTAAGCAGCCGAGTCTGAGTCTGCAGTTCCAAAAGCTATCCGAGGCAAACCTAAGGGTGAGGGCTGCCTACAAGGAGCTTTTGGACCAAAAGCGCATCTCCATGCTCAATTTTGTTGAAGAGCGCTATGGGGATATCGAAGTGTATGCCCAAAACAAGGGCGTCGCCCTGGCGCGCATCGGGGAGACCCACAGCGCTCGAAAAGATGAGGTGCATAATGCGACAACGCTGACCGCCCTGGATGCGGTGCCGGCCAAGCTCGATCGCGCTCAGACGGCACTGTACAGAATGATCGATGAAGCCTATGAAGAGGCGAATCGTCCCAAACCGGCAAATACGAGCGTGACGGTAACGATCGATCATTCGGGGATCGCTGCGCCTGGCCTGCCGAATGAGCCCCAATCTGTGCCGGCACCTAGGCGACGTGTTAAATCGGTGAGCCGCAGCATGGTCTTTAGGCCGCTGGAGCTGAGCTCGCAACAGCAGATCGATGACTATTTGGATGCCGCGCGCAAAGAGCTACTGCGAAGCCTTGAGGGTAATGACGCCATCCGTTTGGGCTAAGGGAGAAACATGGATACGAAAGATCTCGAAAAGTTCTGCCCTTGGGCACGCATCCGCTTAATTGACGAGGTGCGCCAGCGTTGCTATGCCTACGGACTCGACGACGCAGGGCGTGAAGAATTCAATCGCGATGCAACCATCGTTAAAGGCACGGTGCTCTCTGCGCTCGAGCGTTCGCAACGTTCGGAGCTATATCGCCGCATAGAGCATGACGGCTATGCGCGCTTTTGCGAGGAAATGGCCTATACCTGGTTTAATCGCTTTGCTGCAATACGCTATATGGAAGTGCGAGGCTATCTACCCTGTGGCGTGCGCATGCTAAGTTCATATTGCGAAACCTCGGAGTACGATAGTTTTTCGCCAGACTGCTTGCGTATGCCGACGGAGCTTGATCTGCCGGGCTTAGAGCGCGATCGCGTGTTTGACCTTGTCGCGGCGGCAGATGATGAGGCGCTGTTCCGTCTCATTTTGGTGGCGCAGATGAACGAGCTCGCCGAGTGCTTGCCCGCCATCTTTGGCCGCGTGGGCACAGCGGATGCGTTACTGCTTCCGACAAGGCTTTTGGACCGCGGTGAAGAAGGCGTACTGTGCGCTCTAGTCGAACGGATTGAACGCAGCACGTGGGAAAACGTCGAGTCCTTGGGTTGGATGTATCAGTTCTACAATTCCGAGGTCAAAGACGCATTCTTTAAATCTAAGGCCAAGGAGACGCCGGACACCATCGGTCCTGCCACACAACTGTTTACGCCCAACTGGATCGTACGCTACATGGTGCAGAACTCGCTGGGGCGTTTGTGGATGCTGAACAACCCGGGAAGTCCCCTGCGTGATGAAATGGAGTACTACATCGAGCCCGATGCGGAGCACGAGGACTTCATTAAAATCGAGAGTCCCGAGGATATTTCGCTGTGCGACCCGGCTTGTGGATCGGGCCATATTCTCGTTTACGCCTTTGAACTTTTGGCAAAGATGTATTTAGGGCGCGAATACCGTATGCGCGACATTCCCGGACTCATTCTATCCAAGAACCTCCATGGTATGGAAATTGACCCTCGCGCTGCCCAGATTGCAGGGCTTGCGTTGGCCATGTGTGCCCGAGAGATGGATAGGCGTTTCTTTGGCCGTGGGGTTCAGGCGGATGTTGCCGTGCTCGAGCCGGTTATGCTTGAGGAGGATGATATTCCGCACGGCGTCGCGCTTGCCAAGAAGAAGGATCTCATCGATGCCCTATCGCATCTGGACGAGGTCGGCTCGCTGCTCGCTCCAAGTGAGGGCGACCTTGCCGCACTGCGTGAGGCGATCGAACTCATCGGCACCGATGGTCTGTTTGACGGTAGTTCTAAAAATAAACTGGAATGTGCTCTTAAGACCTGCGAGATCCTCGCTCGCCGCCACGACTGTGTGGTGGCCAACCCGCCCTACATGGGCAGCTCCAGCTTCGGCCCCTTCATGTCCAAGTGGGTCAAGAAGAACTATCCCGACGTCAAGAGCGACCTGTTCTCCAGTTTTGTCGTTCGCATGTTCAATCTCGCCAAGGACCACGGCGAGTGCGGCGTCATGTCGCCTTTCGTTTGGATGTTTATCGGAAGCTACGAGAAGCTTCGCAACGAGATTATCGACAACAGAACGCTAACTTCTCTCATCCAACTTGAGTACTCGGGCTTCGCTGGCGCGACTGTGCCCATTTGCACCTACACGTTCCATAACTCATTCATCAAGGGCTACAAGGGCGGCTATGTGCGCCTTTCTGACTTTGTTGGCGCGGCCGTCCAGGCCCCCAAGGCCCTCGAGGCGATCGGCAACCCTGACTGCGGCTGGTTCTACCGCCGCGACGCCGAGACCTTCAAGCAGATCCCCGGCATCCCCATAGCCTACTGGGCTAGCGACGCGCTTCTGGATGCGTTTGAAAACGCAAAGCAACTCAGTGAGTACGGAAAACCGCGTCAAGGGCTTGCTACTGGTGAAAACGCTCGTTTCGTTCGCGAGTGGTGGGAAGTCGATGGTTGTAAGAGCGCCTACTCCTGTGGGTCTATTCAAGAGTCGATTGAAAGCGCTTGTAAATGGTTCCCCTACAACAAGGGTGGCGATTTTCGTAAATGGTACGGAAATAATAGCGCAGTTGTTAACTGGGAGAATGACGGATGGGAGATTCGTAATTACAAAGACCAGAATGGTAAATTGCTTTCCAGGCCACAGAATACAAACTGCTTCTTTAGTCCATCGATTACCTGGTCGAAGATTTCGAGTGGGTCTATTGCATTTCGCTTTAAGCCTGCTGGCCATGTGTTTGATGTGGCGGGTACAAGCGTTTTTAGCGATCAGAAATCACTCAAGTATCTTCAGGGAGCTTGTAACAGTTCTGTGATTATGCGCGTCGCGAGCATGCTTTCGGCGACGCTCAATTTCGAGGTAGGCCAAATCGCAACCTACCCGATTATTCAGAACGAAGAGCAGAAGCCGTTGGTCAACAATATGGTTGACTCGTGCCGCGAATTATCAAAAGCCGACTGGGACTCGTTTGAAACCTCTTGGGATTTCAAGCGCCATCCGCTGGTGTAGGTGTTTGCTGTGTCTACTGCCCTTATTTCTAAATATAAAAAATCAATTAGGGATTCAGCAATCTGGTCGTCTGAAGAAGTATCTATTATTTGGGATTTTTACGTTACCAAATCGGTCGCTACTTCTGCATCCCAGCAAAGAGCTGCTAAGGATTTCGGATTAAAAGAAATGCCGTTTGATACTCTTCTCGACTATTCCGGCGTTTTGGCGGAGAAGCGGGAAATGTTGATGGCTGACAGAATTGATGGCGTCCTAAAAGAATATGGATTTGTTTATATGGGCAAGGATCCCAATACTAAAGAGGTCGTCGAAATTCCTATTGAAATCGATAGCCCACGCCTGGTGTGCATGCAGCCGTATTCAATAACCGATAGAAATAAACCCGTTGCAAAGGGCGGAGGCAAGGGTGTGACCTTGCTGACCCATATGAGGAATTCGCTTGCCCATGGGTGTACCTATTTTTTTGACAATGGAAATATGCTGCTAGAAGACAGGGCTGCCGGTTCGAGCGGAAAAACGACAGCAATGATATTGCTACCGCAATCCTCTTTTCTCGATTGGATAAAAATCATCGATATCGATGGCAAGTATTATTTCCCAAATATCGCTAGAGGTGACTACCGAACCTTGGTAGTGCGATCAAAGCCCAAAAAACATGAGTAGATTGCATCCGAGATTCATTGAGCCGTTTTTGCATCGCTTTTGGATTTCCACAAGTTTCAAATCGGATTTCTTCATCCGATATTAATTTCTGCGGCGAATAGCATCTTGTGAAATGGCTTATCAACGATTTTGATGGTTTGGGGAAATTCATGTCAATCTTACTTTCCGATAAATACGAGGCTCGCAAGGCCGAGGTCAATGCTCGCTTTGAGCAGCTTCGTGCTAACGAGGAAGAGCTCAACCGAATCTTTGCCAAGATCTACAACATGGAGGGCGAGGTGCCCATCGAGGTCGAGGACAAGTACGTCTCGGTGGCGCGCATCTTCGACACCGTCGAAGAGATCCCCGAGAGTTACAAGGGCAACAAATACGTGCGTACCAAGCGCGACGAGATTACCTCGCTCATAAGCTATGCTGTGGGCTGCATGTTCGGCCGCTATTCGCTGGATGTGGACGGGCTTGTCCTGGCCGATCAGGGTGCTACGGTTGATGACTATCTGGCCAAGATGCCCGATTCCAATCACGTGACCTTTATGCCCGATGGCGACGACGTGCTGCCCATTACCGACGACGAGTACTTTGATGACGACATCGTTCGCTATTTTATTGACTTTGTGCGCACCGTGTATGGCGAGGAGACGCTCGAGCAGAACCTGTCCTTTATTGCCGAGGCGCTCGGCGGCAAGGGCACTTCGCGCGAGGTGATTCGCACCTACTTTTTGAAGGACTTCTTTAAGGACCACTGTCAGGCCTACAAGAAGCGTCCCATCTACTGGCTGTTTGACAGTGGCAAGAAGGGCGGCTTTAGGGCGTTGGTCTACATGCATCGCTATCGCCCTGATTTGTTGGCGCTGATTCGTACGAGTTATATCCATCCTCAGCAAGAACGTTACCGCAATCGGCTGATGTGGATTTCCGACCAGATAGAGGTGAGCGACAGCCGTGATCGTGCCCGTCTTGCTAAGGAGCAAAAGCGCATAAGCGACCAAGCTGCCGAGCTCGTGAGCTACGAGGAGAAGGTCCATCACCTTGCAGACCAAATGATTGAGATTGATTTGGATGACGGCGTTAAGGTCAATTACGCCAAGTTCCAGGACGTTCTCGCCAAAATCAAATAGTCGTCTGCGCGCTAGAAGTCGAAAGAGCCGCTATGGGAGCATCGGTAAACAACAATCAGATCATTCGAATCGATAGCAATCTTCTGCTCGATCCAACCATGTGCGATGCGTACATGGACGGTTCCTACTTATGCTTGACCCCCAATGAGTTCAACATCTTGTTTTGCATGGCTCAAAAACCGGGTCATGCGTTTTCTCGCCAAGAGCTGTTTGTTGCGGCATTTGGCCACGATGATCCTAAGTCGCATCGAGTGCTCGATAGCCATATCAAGAACATTCGCAAGAAACTGAAAGAAGACGCCCGCAACGCTCGTTGGCTTAAGGGTGTGCATGGCTATGGTTATCGTCTCGATTTTGCTCCGGGATTTGAGCCTGATGTGAGCGTTGGTGAGGGCGGGCGTGTATTTCGTTCTGCGCATGGCGACCGTGTGCTTGTCGTTGATTCTGAGAACCGTATTGTTCAACTCGACGGCGAGGAGCTTGCGCTTACGCCAATTGAGCATAGCGTCTTGAATGCGCTTACGGCTAGGTCAAACGTTGAGATTTCAAATGAGGAACTCTCTCAGATTTCGATGGGCGTTGGCTTCGCTGAATCGAATAGAGCTCTTGCTTCGCATGTTAAAAACCTCCGTAAGAAACTGGGAGATGAGGTAAAGAATCCCCTTTGGATTAAAACGGTGCATGGTTTTGGCTATCGGTTCCTGGGTGTCGATGAGACCCCCGCGCCATGCGAAGAACAAATGCTGGATGACTCTCTGATCGAGCTCTCCGAACAGCTGCAAATGGCATTTGATACAACGTCCGGTTCCATTCTTTTATGGCATGACGTTGGCGGTGCATACGCGGATGTTGTTGAGCGGCTATTGTTGCCCGACGATGTTGTGCTGATTCGCGAGGATGCTGTTAACAAATTTGAGACCATCCGAGCCGTTAACGAACTCGGCTTCGATGAACGAGCGCTGTTCTATCGGTCATCACCGTGCGTTGTCGATGCGAACGATTGGTTTGCGGACGTTGAAGCGAGTGCTGAGAGCTTTGTCCCCGAGACGCAAAGTGATCTGGTCGAAGCCCGAGAAAACGTTATTGAAGATGATGAATGCGGGCCGGCCGCGGCGGCTCCGCGCGTTGCTGTGGCTGAAGACGTACATCCCCAGCCGTTCCATGGCGAGCGTGTTGATACCGGATCTGAAGGCGCCATGGCCAGTGAGCCAACTCTTCCCAAGCTTGATGAGGATTGGTACCTGCTTTCCCAGTTTGCGGAGCTGGCGGGATGCTCGCCCGACGAAACGCTCAAGGTAGAATTGTTTGCCTATCAAACGGGGTTCACGCTTTACGCTGACTGTGCCTGCAGAGGTAGGGGTGTAAGCCAGACAGATTTCTACCTGTCTTTGATGCACGGAGCCATCGTCGAGCACGATAGCCTGCCTCAATCCATGTTGAACTGTATGTCCTTTAAAAACATGGTCTATCGAGCCATTAGGTCGGGCGACTTACTTGACTACGATGAGTCGAGCTGGATTACACGCGATGGTCTTGATGAGCTTGATATTAGGGATGCCGATTTGCGCAGCTTTGCATTGGATGCCATCGAGCGTGGCGCTGAGGACGATACGCCCTACTTTACCGTGCCGTCGCTCAGGCGCTGCGCATCCGATTTGCCCTTACTCGAGTATGGTCTATCCGATACATTTTACGAAAGCGCCCTCTTGTCGCAGGAGGACTTGCTGGGCCACGGAAACCTTGTGGGCATTAAGCTCTTTGCGCCACGCGGCCATCCCATGAAGGGCCGTGATTTTATCCAGGCGGTGGTGGCGCGCGAGATATCGATCGATATCGACGATCTTGTCGACTTGCTTTCGGAAGAGTACGGCGTAGTGGTTCCGCGTGCGCAGCTCATCCAGATAATCCGTAAGTCGGACTTGTTTTATTCGAGTGCCAGCGAGCGAGTATTTGTTAGTCATGACCAGTTTGTACTAGAAGTGGAGTAAGACAATGGAAATGGAAAAGTTCATCAAGACAGGCATTGCCGAGGGTTGGGTTCGCGAAACCGGCAATAGCGAGCGCAAGTTTATTGGTGGCCAGAACCAGGATTGTCCGATTTACGAGGTGCGCGTCGATAAGCTGCACTTTAATGTGCAGAACGGGCGAATTGCTACGTTCATTTCGCGCTATCAGGCGGAGCATCCCGAAGGTTTGCCCCAGGATCAAACGGAACTCGATAACCTTATTGCTGATATGGTCGAGGCCGATAACCCCAAGCATCTTAAGACGACCATGTTGGATATTAAAAACAAGGGCCAACAACAATCTGCGATCATTCTGACCAACGGCGTTGTCATTGACGGTAACCGTCGTTTTACCTGCTTACGTAAGTTGTCTGCTGCCGAAAACACCCTTCGCATGCTGCGTTGCTGTGTGTTCCCCGATACCTATGACGAGAACGCCATTAAGGGTCTTGAGCTCGAGATTCAGCTGGGCGAGGACACCAAACAGGAATATGATGCCATCTCTCGTCTGGTCGATATCGATAGGTGGGTCAACGAAGGACGTATGACGGCAGAAGAATATGCCAAGCATGCCAATATGAAGCAGAGCAAAATGAAGAGCTGCCTCGCTCAAATTGATATGTTGAAAGATTTCCTTGAGTTTTGTGAAGCTCCCGGGGCATTTCATATTGCTCAGGACCTTAAGCTGCAAGGCCCTATCGAGGCGCTTACGAACGGGCTCGTGAAGGTCAAGAACAAGGACAAGCGAGAAGAAATTAAAAACGCAGTGTTTGTTAATTTAATGTGCCAGACATTCGGCGACGCGACGCGTGGGGTTCGCGAGTTCATCGATAATCTGATTGCTGACGACAAACTGCGCGAAGAGCAGCTGGATTATGCCGTTGAGGTTTTGGAAAGGCTTGCGGAAAAGCCCAGCGATGTAATCGTTACCACGGAATATCTTCGTGATAAGTATGGCTCTGATACCCGCTTGAAAGAGGGAATGAAGGCGTCTAGAAATGTAGCGCGCGCTAAGGCCGGCAATCGTAAGATCAAAAACGGACAGGTGCGCGCCGTTCGCAATGCGCTCTCGGATGTTAACGATGTTGACGTGGAAATACTGCACAAACTGGAGCCCGAGCAACTTGCTGATATGCAGGATGGGCTGCAGTCTCTTCTTGAGAAAGCCCAGGAAGTTCTCGATGCCGTCCAAAAGACTCTAGAAGGCTAAGCAATGCGCCTGTATCAGCGAAACGGACAAATCTATCTTGATCCTGATCCTCTTGATGCCGACTCCCTTCGTCGCAATGCTCGCTTTAAGATGACCTGCAGGGCATACGTCAGGTGTGTCGTCCAGGGCCACATTTTGCTCGAAGAGATCGGCAACTATACGGAGTTCGAAAAGATTGTTGGCAAGCTATCGAAGGTTGCCAGCCGTCTTGGTGTGGCGCTATCGGTGGATGAGGACCTTCAGGACGGCTTTACGCAGATTCGCGAACTTGCCGAGCAACGTTCGCGTTTGGGAAACGAGATCAAGCGCGGCGACCACAAACACGATGCCCATCTCGCAGAGTTCTCGGAGGTCGTCGATACCGCCATGGCGCGTCCACTTAAGGATCGCCAGATGCGCGACGCGTTTTTCTTGGCAACGATGGGACGTGCAGGCAATTTCTCGGTGCCGGGGTCGGGTAAAACGGCGACCGTTCTTGGTGCGTTTGCCTTTTTGGCGGCCCGCAACATGGTCGATCGCATTATGGTCGTGTGCCCTAAAAACGCATTTGATTCCTGGGCGACGGAGTGGAGACTGTGCTTTGGTGATAAGCGGCCGCTTAGCTTGTTTACGACGCAGGACGATGCTTACCGAAAGCTTGGAAAGTCTGACCGTCGGAGCTATATTCGCGCTCGTGTGGGCGGTTGCAATTTGCTGCTTGTGAATTACGAGGCGGCTATTGGCGTTGCTGAGGAGCTCAGCAAGGTCGCTGGAGAGCGCACGCTTTTGGTGTTCGACGAAATCCATCGCGTTAAGCGCGTTGGCGGAAAGCAAGCTAACGCCGCTCTCGTGGTTTCCAAGAGTGCTCCCTATACGTTTGCCCTGACGGGCACGCCAATTCCTAACGGATATATCGATATTTACAATATGTTGCACATTCTGTATCCGCGGGAGTATGACAACTTTTTTGGCTTTGAGAAAAGCGAGCTCAAAAACGCCGAGGGCTCGGACATTGAGCTCGTGAACAACAAGTTGCAGCCATTTTATTGCCGTACGACTAAGGATGACCTAGGCGTCCCGAGGGCCGAGCCCGACGAGCTTATCAAGGTGTCGTCTGGCGAGCGTACGGATCTACTGCTCGGCGTTATTAAAAACCGTTACCGTCGCAACAAGCTGACCTTGATGCTGCGTGTGCTGCAGATGGAAAACGATCCGATCGACCTGCTCGAAACGCTTAATCCCGAAGACTATCGTTGGATTATCGAAGAAGACGAGGAGACCGGCGAGGTCGATGCCGTCGACTACTCCGATAAGATCGTGGGCATGATTCGATCTGCCGGGGCATCGAGCAAACGTGCTCGTTGCTGCTCTCTGATTGGCGACTTGGTGGCACAGGGGCGCTCGGTTATCGTCTGGTGCATTTTCATCAAGAGCATGCTCGATCTTCAGCGCGGTCTGGCTGATATGGGGATTGAGGCGCGTACGATTAACGGCCAGGATGACCTTGTCTGTCGTTCGGCAGACCTGGATGACTTTAGGGCTGGCAAGTTTCCCGTACTCATCACCAATCCTCATACGCTTGCCGAGTCTGTCTCGCTGCATTCGATTTGTCACGATGCCGTGTACTACGAGTACAGCTTTAATCTGGTCCATTTGCTGCAGTCCCGCGATCGAATCCACCGTTTGGGCCTGCCGCAAGATCAGCAGACAAGGTACTACTACCTTTCGGAAGATTACGACCTTGGAAAACCCGATCCGTGGTCGCTTGACGAGGAAATATATACTCGACTGCGCGAAAAAGAGAACACCATGCTCAGGTGTATTGATTCCGAAATACTCGAGACGCAGCCTACCTCTCAAGAGGATTTGGATGCTATTTTTGCCGGTTTGTTTGATGACTAGTTTTGAGAGTTTGCCATGAAGCTTGCAGATATTACATCCGAGCTGCTGCATTTGTTTGCAGGTCAGAACGCCGATTGCGGGGGCGCCATTGTTGTATGGCATGATCCGTCCGGTGAATTTGAGGATGTGATTGCAGATTTGGAGCTGCCGGGTGTCAGCGTTCTCGTTGATCGCGAGGGTGGTCGGTTTGCTATCAAGCGTAAGCTCAATGGTGACTTGGGCGGTCGTAAGGTGCTTATATATCGTCGCTCCGCGGGGGAGCCGTCTGGCGATTGGCTGGCGGATGTTGAAGCGCGTTGCGTCCCGTTTGCTGCCGACTATGTTTCTGTGCAGCTACGCGAGATCGGCGCAGTTGATTCGTATGACATGCGCGCGGCGCTTGAGTCCCATAAAGCCTTTTTTGCCAAGCGCCGCAACGTTATAAAGCTCAACAAGTTGCTACATTCATCGAGAGAAGTCGCTGTTGAGACCGTCGATGAGCTTGAACTTGGCATTTTGGCTACTTGCCTGGGTGCCAGTGAGTTCGATCCCGCGGCAATCGTATCAGGCTATTTGGCACTCCTGCACGAGGGCAATGCTGATCAGGTGGTTATCTTACTTACTGAATATGAGATGAATGGCTATTTCTGCGAGCTCATTCGTCATTGGTGTGGTTTTGATGGGAACGCGCTCGAGCTATCTCGTGTTCCCGAGTTGCTGGTCTACGTGTTGCTCACCGCCTGCTCACGGTCGGTGACGGGTGGATGTCTGGACGCGCTGTCGGGACGTTTCTCTTCCCAGGCTGTTCATGCCGCGTTCTGCCGCGCTTGCGTTGATTATTGGGTTCGTGGCGGTAATCGTCTATTGCTGTTGAGTATGACAACAGCGGTTGAGCGTGAGCTTGAGCTTGGAAAGATACTCGCTGACGTTGGTCTTGACTGTATTTCAGGGGCCGACGTCTTTCCCTGCATCGATGCCACCATTCTGCGCATGCTGTTTGAGCGGGTGCGTCTGTCTGTGGACGTTGCTGATGAGGTGTTGTCGGTCGTCGCCTCTCGTCGCGGATCGCTCTGGTATGAGGAACTTGCCTGCTATTATCGCGGCGTTTCGGCTGCAGCTCATATGCAGCGTTTTTATCGCGACCATGTAGAAGGTTTTGCGGGCATGGGGGCTTTGGCCCTTTGGGGTTCTTATGCCAGCGATTTCTATCGCATGGACGCTTGGTACCGTGAGCTGGTGACAGAGTTCGCCGGTGCCTTTAGAGCGGGGGAGTACGAGCTCGATGAAGACTTCCGCGCCTGCTTTGAGTCGATGGAAGCTTTGTATAAAGGCTGGTTTCTTAAGGAGCTCTCTCGCCGTTGGGCAAGCGCGTCGGGCGACGCATTGGGCTTGCAGGGATATGTGAAAGATATTCCGCGTCAGGTTGATTTTGATCTGAGCTACGTTGAGCCTGCGAATCGCCGTGGAAAGCGTATTTGGGTCATCGTATCTGATGCTTTGCGCTATGAGGTTGCTGCAGAACTCGCCGAGCGTCTTGAGCGCGAGACAAAGGGTCAGTGCGAGCTTGGCGCCGTGCAAGGCGTGTTTCCTTCGATAACCAGATGCGGTATGGCTGCCTTGTTGCCTCATGGAACGATGCGTTACGAGGCATGCGGAGAGGGGGGATCGGGCTTTGGCGTGTTTGTTGATGGGGGGCGCGTCGATACTATCGATTCTCGCCAAAAGGTGATTGGCGAGCATTATGAGGGTGCTGTTGCGGTTCGCTATGACCGTTTCGTCGGCGAGATGGACCGTGCCGAACGCAAGAAGGTCGTAGGAGACGCGAGTGTTGTCTATATCTATCACGATCTCATTGATGCCATTGGTGACAAGGCCGCAACCGAGCGCAGGGCGTTTCATGCCTGCGATGAAACAATTGACGAGTTATCGGTGCTGGTCAAGCTCATCGTGCGTGAGTTTATGTCGTCTCGAATCATCATTACGGCAGATCATGGGTTTCTGTACACCGCAGAGCCGCTTGCCGAATATGATCATACGAGTGTTGCGGACGTGGCGGGCGACGTCATTGAGGCTGGACGCCGCTGGGCTGTTGCCTCGAGCGATTCTGAGTCCGATACGCTGCTTAAGGTTGCTCTACCCGCTTCTGCTGATAGCCTCGTGGGCTTTTCGCCACGTGAATGCGTGCGTTTGCGACGTCCCGGCGGAGGCGAGAACTTTGTCCATGGCGGCATATCATTGCAGGAGATGTGTGTGCCGGTTTTGACTTTTAGCAATAAGCGCGCCGGAACGCGTGGCTTTGTCGCATCGAGCCCCGTTGGCTTGTCCCTCGTTACGCAACTTGAATCCATCTCGAATACGTCTTTTTTCCTGGAGTTTCTGCAAGATGAGGCGGTGGTCGGCAAGATCCTTCCTGCGAACTATGAAGTGTTTGTTGCCGATCGCAGCGGAAACCCTGTAACCGACATTGCAAGAATCGTAGCCGATTTGACTGAAGTCGATGCGAGGACGCGCCGCTTTAAGGTAATGCTGACGGTGCGTCCAACCGTTGAACTTGATGAACGCGCGGAGTATGCACTTTGCCTGAAAAACGCGGATAGCGGCGAAGAGCGTGTTCTTCAGACGCTGCACTTCCATGTTTATCTGGGTCGTGAATGGTAAGTGGGGGCTGAATGGGGAGGTTTCACCATGAAGATCGAAGTTGATGTGGACCAACTGCGCGAGAGCCTGCTCGATCGCGCTGGGAGCGCGGCAGGCGTGGGCTTTCCGGCCGCCATGCTCGACGTGATGGATATCGAGGATGAGTCCCCTCAAGAGCTCCTAGCCCGAGCCGAACACGAAGGCCTCGACCTCCGTGATTTTGCCGCGGGCGACGATACGGACTACGACTACGGCGCGGACGAAGGCTGGTAGCCACAGCCACCCCTCAAGCTCATCCCCCCAATAACTTGCGGTGAAATAGGGACTAAATTGCGCTTTGGAGTGCATAAACAGTCCCTACATCACCGCAACTTTTTTGATTTGTGCAGCTATTAAAGTCTGTGGTAACGTTTGGGGCTCAAAAGGTACCGCTCGCACTTGTTGCTCAACAAATGGCGTGGTCAGCTGGGCTAAGTTAACACATGTCGACATTGGTCGCGGGGCTGCTTGCCATAGGTGAACTCACTTAATTACGTGACGAGCATCCTGAATGTAGCGTTATGCGCTTTTCCGGACAAGGCCTATCGACCATTCGATTTGTTTCAGTACGAAAGGACGAGCAATGTACACACCCCATCAAAGTATTCTGATTTACAGCACGAAAGATGCTCGGGATGCTATTCTTGGGCAAATGGCTGACAACCTGAATGCATCTTTCGAGATTCCTGAGGATCCTCGGGCGGGGGTTTCGTTTTCTGGTGATAGCCGTCAATTGTTTGATCTTTTGGGCTGTAGCGAGACTGACCACATTGGCCCCGATTCCCATAACGTTTATTTCGGACGTGACGATTACATTTCCAAGTGGAAGGTTCGGGAGCGCAAATTTGGCGATATCGTACTGCTTGAACTGCTTATTGAATGTAAAGTCGATTGGTGTGGCAATGCCGTCGATTTGGATATCGAAGAGGTTGTCAATCTCCTCCCAAACGTTTTGAAGGGCATTTCTTGTGCCGTCGATGTCTATGACTGTTGCACTGGCTGTCCCAAGTACGACAGTCCTCTCTTTCATAATGGGCAGACAAATGAGCTAGCTCAGGTCAAGTTTTCACCCGATGACCTCCGCCATGCGAATAAAAAAGGTTTTGCATATGGTAAACACCTTATTCACGGCTATCGGGTCAACGCCGTTGCAGCCCTTTGCTCGCGGCTATTGTTCGGAAAATGCGATCATGTCGATCCGCCCTACTTTGCCTCTCTGGTTGCCGATAACGATGTCGAGAAGATTACGGCCATTGTGGAAGATCCCGACTATGCGTTTATTGAGGACTACATTGAATGGGACAAGCTTTTCAAAAAAGGCCATTTCGACGGAGCTATGACGATACTGAGGCTGAAGGATATAAAGCGGACCATGAAGCAGCCCGGGTTGCTGCTCGCGCACTTTGTTGCACTCGACGATATTGATAGCGTCGAAGTAATTCTTGATAAGGTCTCTATCGGCAAGCGTTCTAAAACTGGTATCTGCAAAGAGCTGCGCAAATATCCCGATAATGCCTCCAAGCAGCTTGTTATCGACCGCCTTGAGCTGCCAGAAGAGGAAGCACGCTATGACGATCCCAATTTGAGGGATCCGCTTGAGCCGGTAAAGCCCTGTGCCGGCTATTTTGAGGCCGAAACGCAGTACCTCGGTGTTCGCGTGACCCTAAAGGACGGAACGGTTCTAAAGGACGGCACGATCGACTATTGGCAGTACATAGGCGTCAAGGCGACAAAGCAGAGAAACGAAGCGCGCCAAAAGCTGTTCGGCCTCTGTAAAACCGGCAACGATGTCGTTCGCGCGCTCTGCGTAATGTTCCCCACTTCCACAGAGTGGGTCAAGACTGTTAAGACCGCCAATAGGCCGCTGGAAAAGGAAGCTTTCTGCGGCTTGCTCGGCGATGTTGCGCGGGGGTTGAAGGCAGTCGAATCCGTCGACCAGATTGACAATATCGTGGCGCTGGGAAGAACATACGGCCCAGACTTTTCGGTGACGACCGACATCGACCCGCAGCTTGACACGTTCTATGAGCCCACGTGTTTTGACGACGGCGGAGTGTCCGGCTGGAGCGCGATCGATATGTATGACGACTTTACCGAGAACGCATGGGACCTCAAGTGGGATTTCACCACAGGGGAGTGCGTTTACGGCAAAGGCTAGGGCGTTGAGCGCAACGGCTCCTGTGGGATGATGCCGAGCGATTGTCTGAAGTTGCATGGGGGGTGGCAATGCGCGCCCCCCATGCTTTTCGAGTTCGCTGAAATCGGCCTGTGGCTACGACGCGAGCGTGGCGATGACGGCTTTGTCGCCGGCGTATATATGGGTGTTGCCGTCGGGGATGATGGTTTGGCCGTCGCGCTTGAGCATCACGACGATAAACGGGTGCTTGCCTTGCGGCACGTCGCGCAGGCGCAGCCCCGCCAGGCGACCGTGGGGTGTCACGGTGACCTCGCGCAGCGTGACCTCGGCACGCTCTTCAAACGTCGGGGCAGCCATCACCAACAGGTCACCTTCCTTGATCACAGTATCCCCGTTGGGCAGTACCGGATGCGCGCCATCGCGCAGCACCAGGACGACGAGCATGTTCGTAGCGTTGCCAATATCGGCAAGCGAGCGCCCGGCAAACGGATGGCCCGCGCCCACCTTGAGCTTAACGAACGACATGCCGTCCTCGTCGCGGTAATCGTTAAAGGTGCGGCGCACGTCGCCGGCCGCATCGATCATGTCGAGCTTTTTCGCCACTGCCGGCAGCAGCGATCCCTGCACCACAATGCTCGACACGGCAATTACAAACACCAGGTCAAACAGGTCGTGCCCACCGGGAACGCCGGCCACCACGGTAAAGAGGCTAAACACGATCGAAGCCGCGCCACGCAGGCCCGCCCAGCTTACGAGCGCCACCTGGCGGGGGTTTGTCTTATAGGGCGCCAACAGCAGACCGACGGCGATGGGGCGGCTCACAAAGAGCATAAACGCCATGAGTGCCAGGCCCGGTAGCAGCATTTGCGGCAGGCGCGCGGGCGTCACGAGCAGACCGAGCAAAAAGAAGATGGTCATTTCGGCCATCTCGGTGAGGGTGTCAAAGAAGTGCGCCAGCTCGACCTTACCGGTGATGTCGCTCGCACCCAGCACAATGCCGGCAAGGTACACGGATAAAAAGCCGTTGCCGCCTAGGTAGCTCGGCAGCGCGTAGGCGACGATGGCCACGGCGAACAAAAAGATGGTCTGCGCGCCCTCGGCCGTTGCGTGTGCGCGCTCAATCAGGCGGCCCGATGCCCAGCCGATGACAAGGCCCAGGCCCACACCCAGGATGATCTGCTTGGCGAGCAGCACGGGGATGTTAATGTCGCCGCCGGCCGCAAGGGTTGCGAGCACGGCGGTGAGCATGTAAGCGACAGGGTCGTTGGAGCCCGATTCGACCTCGAGCAGCGAGTCAGTGCCACCCTCTCAGCGACAGACTGTGCTCGCGCAGCACGCTAAAGACGCTCGCTGCGTCGGTGGATGCTACGACCGAGCCCAGCAGCAGGCCGCCGATCCAGTCGAAGCCCAGTGCGAAGTGCACAAACGCGCCCGTGATGCCGGCGGTAATGACGACGCCGAGCGTGCTCAGCAGCACTGCAGGTGCGGCGACAGGTTTGGCGCGGTCGATATTGGTGTTAAAGCCGCCGTAGAACATGATGAACAGCAGCGCCGTGCTGCAGACGGTTTCGGTAAGCGCGTAGTCGCTAAAGTCGATGTGCGCCGGACCGTTGACGCCCAGCAGCATGCCCAGCGCGATAAAGATGAGCAGGGTGGGGAAGGGGAGCTTTTTGCCGACGGGTTTGATGGTCAGGCACAAAATGATGACGAGGCCTATAAAGAGAAGTATCTGGTTCATGGATAGTGTCCGCTCCTGGGAGGTTGGCGTGGCACGGTCAGTTATCTGCGGTTATTTGTACCCAAAGATGGTGGGTTTATGGGAACGGATTGCGGGCGTGCGCATTTTCGACACGAGGCTGCGGCGTGCGCGAAGCTGGCCGGGAATCAGCTGCCGGCGGTGCACCGAGAACGGCGCGCGCGACCGTTGGCGACGCGTGGCCCTTCCCAGCTTTATTGCAACGGAGTACAATGAATAACGTTTAAGTTCAACTTGAAGTTTTAGTTGTGGCTCCGGGCTTCGGCCGTAATGCAGGGAAAGGCGTTCCATGGCGATCTATGTGACATCCGATGCTCACGGGCACGTGCGCGCGCTGGACGAGGCCCTTTCCAAGATCTCGCTAACGTCCGACGACACGCTGTACGTGTTGGGTGACATGATCGATCGCGGTCCCGATCCGGTCGGCGTCATCAACTTGGTGCGATCGCTGCCCAACGCTCGCGTGCTTAAGGGTAACCACGAGCAGATTATGCTCGACGCGATCATTGGCCAGGACCCGCTCGATGCCGAGACCTGGGATATCAACGGCGGATGGACCACGCGCCAACAGCTCAACGAAATGGAGTTTGAGGCATACGAGGAGCTGGTACGCTGGGCTGCTGCCCTGCCGCTCTATGCGGTGGCAGAGACTGCTGAGCGTCCGTATCTGCTGGTGCACGCCGGTATTCAGACCGAGGCAGCGCGTGCGTTTTTGCTTGAGCATGGTGTCGATTGTGCCGACGGCAGGGGAGCGGTCGATGCCGATAGCGAGTTGCTGCAGCAAATGCTTGCCGTGCAGTCGTCCGATGACTTGCTGTGGATTCGCCATGGCTATTGGGATGCCCCGACGGGGCTGCTATCTGCCGAGGGCAAGGGTCCGGTCGTGGTGAGTGGCCACACGCCCACGGTGTCGCTGGGGCGCTATTGCGAGGTTGGCGGCCTGGCGGGGCTCGATGAGGAGTCGAGGCGCGGACAGATTGTGCGCTTGGGCGGCGAGGATACCGCCGGCGTTCCCGACCGCATCGACATCGACTGTGCCGCCGCCACCGGCTCCGAGTTCGGCCGCGTAGGCATTCTGCGCCTGGACGACGGGGCCGAGTTCTATGCAAACATTCTCCCTGGCGAGTAATCGGTGCAAAGGGTAGCTAATTTGGGACGGGGCTTTTTTGACTAC
>NZ_JBNPLM010000021.1:0-38522 GCF_050313495.1 Collinsella sp. SGI.178
TGGGCGTTGTAAACCTAAAGCCTCTGCGGCTTAATTGTCTTTTCTATTTGAAGAAAATAAAACGAATGACCAGCGCGATTGCCGCGATGGCAATGATCAGGAGCGCGATTTGGAGCCGGTGCTGTTTGCGTCGTCTGCTAGACGATATAAATATCGATTTTCCTTGCTTCGGCGTCTCTAAATAGCGGGCAGAATGCGTTAGGGTCTGCTTAGGGCGAGGCTCTCTTCGTTGTTGCTTAGCGGGTGTTCGGGTCTGCTCCTGGTTGTATGCGCTGTTTTTGGATAAGGGGGCATCTTTGAGATACGCCGATTCGCTCGGTGCGACGCCCATGTGTTTGCGACCTGATTGAGATTCTTCAAGGGTTTGATAACGATTGCGAGTTACATATTCAGGCTCTGTATCGTCAATAGGCTCTTGGGAAATATGGGGACGATGGTAGCGTATGGTCTGCGGATAGGTTGATTTATCGTTCTGCATCTGATCATACGAATTGTCGGAGGCTTGATCGTCCATGATGCCCTTAGGTTGTCATTAATATTGTGTATACGCTCATTGTAAGCCTCAGGTTTGTTTAGCTAGGGCACATTTGGTATTTAAGGCACGGTTCAAAGAACCTTGACCTCCTTAAACCTTAGTCACACAGACTTAGATATGCTTATAGATAGAGACTTAAAAAACTTTATATCAAAATGTATATATAAGAAATGGATGGGCATATATTAAAGCGTCAAAAGAAGTCCCTGCCACCTAGAAGATGGCTCGGCAGTCCCTTAAAGGAGTGGTAGTCATGGCAAGCATGGTTCCTTATCGTTCGGTTTTTGGTGTTCGTCCCTCTGCTAGCTCGTTGTTCGATCTGTTTGATGATATGACCGAACTGGCAAACAACTCGATCGCCTCCAAGGCGTTTCCCGTTGATGTTGAGGACAAGGGCGACGGTTACGAGGTTAAGGCCTATTTGACCGGCGTTGCAAAGGACGACATCGACGTTGAGCTCAATGAGGGTCGTCTTTCCATTAGTGTGAATGTTGAGGAGAGCGAAGAGAACAAGGACAAGAACTACCTGCAGAAGGAGTTTTGCTCTTACAGTGCGACGCGCGGTGTGTACCTGAAGGATGCTTCGAGCGAGGGCCTTTCTGCAAAGTATGCTGACGGCATCCTTACCGTTACGGTTCCTAAGATTGTCGAAAAGAAGAACGTTACGAAGATTTTCATCGACTAACGTTATCGGCCATTAACATCGGTGCCTGAGCTAAGGGGGCTGGGAAGCGATTCCCGGCCCCCTTTTCTATTTGAGACAGCCTACTGAATATTTGAGACAGCCTACTGAATGGTCATGGGCCGATATTGCCCGGCGGGACGTATTGTGAGTTTATGTGGCCCCTCAACGCGGGTGGCGGTGCTACCAAGCTCATTGTCGAGTGTTGCCCCAAGTGAGCTTGCGTAGCTTTTGACGGTAAGGCTTGGGCGATTGTTGTCTTGGCTAATGTGCATCGCGATAAGCTGCTCGGTGCGATCGGTTACCAGCGCGCGTGCGGCATCGGCGGCCTGATCGTTGGAGAGATGCCCTTTTGCAGACAGGATGCGCTCCTGAAGAAAGCGAGGATAGTCTCCTTGACGCAGCATGGCTACATCGTGGTTGCTTTCGAGCGCGAGAATGCGACAGCCCCTGAGCGTATCGATGGCATGCTTCGACAACTCGCCGGTGTCGGTGGCAAAGCCAACCGAATCACCCTGGGCATCAAAACGGTAGCCGACAGGATTGACAACGTCGTGCGATGTCGAATACGTTTGAATGTGGACCCCGGCAATAGAGAGGGCGTCACCTGGGTCGAATTCCTCAACAGACAGATGTGCGAGGCTTTCCTTTGATGCGAGCGTGCCCCTGCTGGAAAAGACCGGTCCGTTCCAATGTTTACACCACACCTCAAGCCCCTTAATGTGGTCGCTGTGCTCATGGGTGACAACAAGGGCGGACACGTCGTCTGCCGAAAGGCCGAGCTCAGCCATGCGTTTGAGCGTTTCGCGGCGGGACAGTCCGTCATCGACCATAATGAGCCCCTGCGGGCCCTCGATGAGTGCGCAGTTGCCTTTAGAGCCGCTGCCGAGGATATGAAGGTGCAGGCGAGACATAAGATTCCAAAGGATACAATGAGTGCTGACGAATAGAGGAGGAAGCGAATGCCAACGGTATCACAGCATTACGGACACCATGCCGTACCCGGGGCAGTCGATGAGACCCGGACGAGGCAGCAGGCTGCTCCTGTGGTGCTCATGGTATCAGGCGGTGCGGACTCGACGGCACTGCTTCTTATGGCGTGCACATCAAAGCTGGATATCCAAGATGGACGCGGCGTTGCCCCCATTGCTCGCGAGCGCCTACATGTGCTTCATGTAAACCATCACCTGCGAGGCAAGGCGTCCGACGGCGACGAGGCCTTTGTGCGCGAGCTCTGCGCACAATATGGCTTGCCGCTGTGCGTGGAGCACGCCTATTTTGATGGGGAGTCGGGCAATATCGAGGCGGCTGCGCGCGAGATGCGTTATGCCGCGGCGCGAAGGTATGTTCGCGAGCTTTGTGCCAAGATGGGGGCGCCGAGAACGGCGGCGCGCATCTGTACTGCCCATACCTCTTCAGACCGCGCGGAAACATTTTTGATGAACGCCATTAAGGGGTCGGGCCCTGCTGGGCTCTCGAGCATTCCCCGCCGAAGGAACATTGTGGTACGCCCCTTGCTCGACCTAACTCATGGCGAGCTTGTGGGCTATCTGCAGGTGCATGGTCAGCCGTGGCGCGAGGACGAGACCAACGAAGATATCTCGTATCTGCGAAACTACGTTCGCCACCGGGTAATGCCAGTGCTGGCGCAGCGTAATGCGAGCGTGTGCAAGACGATTGGTGCCGCCTGTGAGATCTTGGGTGATGAGGATGCGTTTCTATCCCAGTTGTCGGCACAGGCGTTTCGAAGCTGCCTGCGCAAAGAGGCAGCGGGCGCGCTGGTGCTCGATGCCAGACGCCTTGCTGCGGCCGAGGTGGTAATCGCGCGGCGCATCGTGCGACTGGCGATTAAACGCATCGATCCGGACGCTCGCCCAGAGATGCGCCATGTGGAGCGAGTCCTCTCCTGTGTTACCGAGGGTGCGGGTTCGGTTACGCTTCCGGCGGGGATTGACGCACGTGTTGAGTTTGGCATGCTGGCGTTTAAGGCGCCGGCGGCTCGTGAGGGCTTGGTTGCGGACTGGATTACCATACCCGGCCGTATGTCGTTGGGCGGGGGACGTATGCTGGTCACAGAAGCGATAGCCGTTGAGCCGGGATGCGATATCGTGCGCCGCGCCCGTGAGTTTGCGGCTGCTGGGGAAGTGGCAGCTTTGGTGGACGCGGCTGCCCTGGGTTTTGCCAACAGCGATAGCGAGCGGATCTTGGCGGGCACGCGCGGCGAGGTTCCTGCCGAGGGGCGATTGGCGCGCCTGTGGGTGGACGGTCCCGCACCGGGAGACGTGATGTGCCCGTTAGGCATGAGTGGCCGAAGCAAGAAGGTATCCGACTTGTTGTGCGAGGCTCGTATTCCCGTTTCCGAGCGCACCGGCGTGCCCATGGTAAGGACGGCACCGGGGGGTGTCGTGGTGTGGGTCGCCGGAGTTCGCGCGGACGAACGCTTTAAGTGCACGGCGGCGACGCGTGTGGCCTATCTGCTTCGCGTGGTTGACGCGGATTAGCCCCTCGCACCAGTTTTTCTGTGCGGCGTTGACGGTATTCCCGCGCTGATGGTGCACGGGCTGGAAAATATACCCTGTGCGCTGCTAGAATGTGTAGTTCGCGTCCATACGGCGGTGTGTGGGCGATTAAGCACAAGAAAGGGTTGTCATGGCTTCTCAACATCCGGATATCGAGAAGGTTCTGTTTACGCAGGAGGATATCGACGGTATCGTCTCTCGCCTGGGCGAGGAGATTACGCGCGACTACGCGGGTAAGGATCTGGTGCTGATTGCGGTCTTGCGCGGCGCTGTGGTCTTTATGGGCGACCTGATGCGCAAGATCGAGCTGCCGACCAATATCGATTTCATGGCCGTTTCGAGCTATGGCGACGGTGTGAAGTCCTCGGGCATCGTGCGTATCATTAAAGACCTTGATATCGATATCCGCGGTCGTGACGTGCTGATCGTTGAGGACATTCTGGACTCGGGCCTGACGCTCAAGTATCTGATGAAGAACCTTGAGAGCCGCAAGCCCGCTTCTCTGGAGGTCGCCGCCTTCCTGTGGAAGGACGTTGAGGACCGCATCTCGGCCATTACACCCAAGTATGTTGGAACCCATTGCCCCGATGCCTTTGTGGTGGGCTACGGCCTCGACTATGCCGAGCGCTATCGTAACCTTCCGTATCTGGGCATTTTGAAACCGGAGGTTTATTCGTAAGATGCCCGACGACCGTAACGACTACAATTCCCAGACACCCCGGGACCCTAAGATTCCGGGGATGCCCGGAGGCAAGAAACCCACACGTACGGGCTGGCTGTATTTTCTTTTGGCTTGCGCACTTCTGGGCTACGCCTTCTTTAATATGGGCTCCGGCTTTGCCAGCTCCAGCAATACCGTTAAGCTCGCGACGAGCGAGATGGTGAGCGCCATCAAGCAGGATCGCGTCGAAGATCTGACCTATACGGTTCAGGACGGAAGCGTGACGGGTCATTACTGGAAGGCGAAAAAGGACAAGGGCGACACGAGTGAGCTCAAGAGCTTTTCCTCGACCTATGTCGGCTCCGATTCGCTTGCCGAGCTCATGGCGGAGCATCCCGACACTAGGTACATCGTCAACACCAACGACCCCGATTTTTGGGGCGACTTGGCGATGAGCGTACTGCCGACGATTGCCCTGATCGCCATCATGTTCTACTTTATGCGCCAGATGATGGGCGCTAATAATAGGAACATGCAGTTTGGCAAGACCAACGCCAAGACCAACGAGGCTACGCGTCCCAAGGTCAAGTTCGAAGACGTTGCCGGCGTGGACGAGGCTGTTGAGGAGCTCGAAGAGATTCGCGATTTCTTGAGCGATCCGGACCGTTATCGCAAGCTGGGTGCCAAGATCCCGCGCGGCGTTTTGCTGGTGGGCCCTCCGGGTACCGGTAAGACGCTACTGGCCAAGGCCGTTGCCGGAGAGGCCGGTGTCCCGTTCTTTAGCATCTCGGGCTCTGACTTTGTCGAGATGTTCGTGGGCGTCGGCGCCAGCCGCGTGCGCGACCTCTTTAAGGAGGCCAAGTCTCAGGCTCCGTCGATCATCTTCATTGACGAGATTGATGCCGTGGGACGTCAGCGCGGAGCCGGTCTGGGCGGCGGTCACGACGAGCGCGAGCAGACGCTCAACCAGCTGCTGGTCGAAATGGACGGTTTTGAGGAAAGCGAATCGGTCATCCTGATCGCCGCGACCAACCGCCCCGATATTCTGGATCCGGCATTGCTGCGCCCCGGTCGTTTTGACCGCCAGGTTACGGTCGACCGCCCGGATGTGAAGGGGCGCGAGCAGATCTTGCGCGTGCATGCCGAGAACAAGCCAATGGATGAGGACGTTAAGTTTGAGAAGCTCGCCCAGATGACCGTTGGCTTTACCGGTGCCGATCTGGCAAACCTGCTCAACGAGTCCGCGCTGCTTGCCGCTCGCCGTCATCGCTCCGTGATCTCGATGGACGAGGTCGAAGAATCGATGGAGCGCGTGATTGCAGGACCGCAGCGCAAGGGGCGCGTGATGACCGAAGCCGAGCGCACCACGATTGCCTACCACGAGAGCGGTCATGCTCTGGTGGGTCACATCCTGGAGCACTCCGATCCGGTTCACAAGATTTCGATTGTCAGCCGCGGTCAGGCTTTGGGCTATACGCTGCAGCTTCCGCAGGAGGATCACTTCCTCAAGACCAAGAACGAGATGCTTGACGAGCTTGCCGTGTTCTTGGGCGGTCGCGTTGCCGAGGAGCTCATGTGCGATGACATTACATCGGGCGCGAGCAACGATCTGGAGCGCGCGACCAAGATGGCGCGCGAGATGGTTACGCGTTTGGGCATGAGCGAGGAGCTGGGCACGCAAGTGTTTGGCGAGGCACAGCATCAGGTGTTCCTTGGTCGCGATTATGCCGATCACCAGGATTACTCCGAGGAGACGGCGCGCCGCATCGATATCGAGGTTCAGCGCATCATGCGTGAGGCCCATCGCCGTGCTGTTGAGATTTTGGATGCCCGTCGCGATCAGCTCGATCTGATGGCGAAGGTGCTGCTTGAGCGCGAGACCGTCGAAGGCGACGCCGTGAACGCCCTGCTCGACAACGATTGGGATGCCTACCTTGAGCGCGAGGGCGACATTCTGGCAGCCAAGGAGGAGCGCAATGCCAAGGCGGCCGGCGTGCCGACCAAAAAGCGCACGCCTCGTATGAGCGAGGAGGAGCTGGCAGCTGATGCCGCAGCTTTTGCGCAGGCGGCCATGCAGGAGGATGCCGAAGTCGCATCCGATAGCGCTGACGATGTCGAGGCTGCAGACACAAAAAAGGCCGATGGCGACACCGAGGCCGACGAGTAGTCTTTGTCGTGAGAGCCTCCGCGGGGAAAACCTGCGGAGGCTTTTTCTTTTGAGCGATATGGGGCCATCTGTTGATTGGGGACAGACTTAAATGAGCGTTTTCACGCATTTAAGTCTGTCCCCAATTAACATTGCTGCGGTACTTTGCTTGACTAAAGCGTACAATACCGCCTATGCGAAAGGGGAACAGATGATCAACGAAACCATGTTTGCTCGCGGCGCGGAAAGCTCTATCATCCGCGAGATCTTTAGCTATGGACTTGAACGCAAGGCACAGATCGGTGCGGAGAACGTATTCGATTTTTCGCTGGGCAACCCGAGTGTTCCGGCGCCCGCTGCCGTGGCGGAGTCCATCAAAAAGGCCTTGGAGCTGCCGAGCGACCAACTGCACGGATACACGCCCGCACCAGGCCTGCCGCAATGTCGTGTCGCTGTGGCCGAGTCGCTCAACCGTCGTTTTGGCACGAGCTATGAGGGTAAAGATGTCTTTATGACCGTGGGTGCGGCGGCTTCGCTCACCTGCACGCTCAACGCTGTTACCAATCCCGGTGACGAGGTCATTGTTATCGCCCCGTACTTTCCGGAGTATCGCGTGTGGATTGAGAAGGCCGGCTGTACGTGTGTCGAGGCACCCGCCGATGAAGACACGTTCCAGCTGAGTGTGGGCAACGTGCTCAAGGCGATTACTGATAAGACGGCGGCCGTCATTATCGACTCGCCCAACAACCCGACCGGTGCCGTATATACGCGCGACACGCTGACGCGACTGGCCAATGTTCTGCGCGAGATCAATGCCAAGCGTGATCCCGAGAATCCGATTATGATCATCTCGGATGAGCCGTACCGCGAGATTGTGTACGGTGCCGAGGTGCCCTGGGTACCCTCAATCTACGATAACACCGTCGTGTGCTATTCGTATTCCAAGTCGCTGTCGCTGCCGGGTGAGCGTGTGGGTTGGATCTTGGTTCCCAACACCAATCCTCAGGCTGCTCGCCTTATGCCGGCCGTCGCCGGTGCCGCCCGTACACTGGGTTTTGTGTGCGCACCGGCGCTCTTCCAGCGCGTGATTATCGACTGCATCGATGAGCCGAGTGATGTCGAAGCCTATGCTCGCAACCGAACGGCGCTCACCGACGCATTGGCGGAGTACGGCTACACCTACGTTGAGCCGGACGGCGCTTTCTATCTGTGGGTGAAGGCGCTCGAGCCCGACGCAAACGCTTTTTGCGAGCGTGCAAAGAAGTACGAGTTGCTCGCGGTGCCTTCGGATAGCTTTGGCATGCCGGGTTGGTTCCGCTTGGGTTATTGCGTGAGTTACGAAACGATTATCAATTCGCTACCCGCTTGGAAACACCTGGCGGACGAGTATTGTTAAAAGCAGAGCGCTCTGCCTACAATGTTTTACGTGAAACGGGGTTTGGTGTTAAACCGGACCCCGTTGTCATGGACGTTGTGTCTTTGGGATGGAGCGGTTTTACGACTATCGAAGGCTATGCGTACAATGAATATACGCGACGGCCATACCGGATAAGGAGACCTGATGCCCTACCTGCTTTCCTGTGACATTCATACCCATACGATGTTCTCTGCGCATGCATATTCGACCATTGAGGAGAATGTGTACTGGGCGGCAGAGCGTGGCCTGCAGGTGCTTGGATCTGCCGACCATCTGAGCTCTATGGTTACGGCTTGCCCCAATGACCTGCGCAGTTACCAGTTCTTTATCAACCAGGATATATGGCCGCGCATTTGGAGCGGCGTGTTGGTGCTGCGTGGCGCCGAGGCCGATATCGTTTCGCTGGACGGAAGCCTGTTTGGCGAGGACACTCCTGTCACGCTCGATATTGCCGGCGATTCGTACAGCCGTCAGCATTCGCTGTTCGATCGGGTTACGCGTAATTTGGATTATTTGGTTGCAAGCGTGCATAATCCGCAGCTCGCTGAAGGCGCGACGCTGGCCCAGACGACCGAGATGTATATCAATGCTCTGGAGCACCCCAAGGTGTTTATGCTGGGGCATACGGGTCGATCGGGCGTGCCGTTCGATATCGACGAGGTGTTGCTTGCTGCTAAGGCTAAGCACAAGATCATCGAGATCAACAATCACAGTCTTGAGCATGGCGCGGATGCCGAGCATTGGGACGTGTGCCGCAAGATTGCCGAGCGGTGCGCCGAGCTGGGCGTGGGGATTGGCGTCTCGACCGATGCGCACATTGGTATGGCAATTGGTAAGCTCGATCAAGCGCGCAAGATGCTCGACGAGATTCACTTTCCGCTGGATTTGATCGTGACGCGCGATCGCGAGACGCTACTGCGCGAGATGGCGGCAGCCGGCGTGTGTGACCTGCGCAAGAGGATGTAGCGGAGTTCATAAACCAAGTAAGGGGGCGGCCCAGACGGGTCGCCCCCTTCTTGTACCGGTGGATTAGCGGCGCTCGAGGACCGCTACAGTTTCGGTGTGGTCGGTATGGGGGAACATGTCGACGGGCGTGATCTTGAGCAGGCGATAGCCACCGTCGAGGAGCTGGTGCAGGTCACGCTCTTGGGTCACAGGGTTGCAGCTGATATAGGTGATGCGGCGAGGTCTAAGCGCGCAGGCGGCTTCGAGGAACTCGGGGGTAGAGCCGGCACGCGGCGGATCGATGGAAAGGACGTCGATGCGCTCGTTGTTGTCGGCGGCATCTAGGATGTAGTCGGTGGCATCGTCGGCCATAAACCAGGCGCTGCGGGTAAGACCGTTGAGCTCGGCGTTGCGGCGTGCGTCGGCAATGCCCGCCGGGTTGCGCTCCACGCCAAGTAACATGATGCCGATGCCCTTGTTCTGAGCTTCTTTAGCTGCGCAAAGACCGATGGTGCCGCTGCCGCAGTAGGCATCCATGAGAACGTCGCCCTGGTGCAGATCCATACCGTCGATAGCGAGCTGGTAGAGCAGCTCGGTCTGCTGCGGGTTGGTCTGGTAGAACGCGGTGGGGGAGATATCAAACTCGCAGCCGAGTAGCTGGTCGCGCATGCATTCAGCGCCATACACGATGTGGGTTTCCTCACCCAGGATGGCGTTGCCAGGGCGTCCGTTGATGTTTTGGGCGACGGTGACGATACGCGGATCGAGTGCGGCGATGGCCTCAAAGAATTCCTGCGCATGCGGCAGGTCGCGCTGGGCGGTAACGAGGGTGATCATGATCTGGTCGGTGCGCCAGCCGCAGCGAACGACGGCATAGCGAAGCAGGCCCAGATGCTTGTCCTCGTTAAAGGCGGGAATGTGCAGGCGCTCGGCCTCACGCGCAATGCCGTTAAGAATCTGACGGGCTCCCGGTGCCTCGACGGGGCATTCGGGAACAGCGACGATTCTGTGCGTGCCGCGCTCAAAAAAGCCGCAGCGGACAGCGCTCCCTTTGCCGGGGGCAAAGGGAGTGGCGGCCTTATGGCGAAAACCACGCGGCGCAGGATATTTGCCCGGGTCGCCCAGAGTAACGTCCATACCGCGAATGGGATCGACGGTTATGCCCTCACGCTCGCAAAGAGCAGCAAAAAGTTCATCCATAGCAGCCTGCTTGGTCGCCAGCTGCTTCTTATAAGGCCTGTTGAGCGCCGTGCATCCACCGCAAGCTTTCATGATGGAACAGGGCGACTTGGGATCAACGGCCTTATGAGCGGACCGGGACGACTCATTATGCGAGCGCTTGGAACGAGCTTGAGGTGCCTTACCCTCGCTCCGACGAGGGCTGGGACGCTTGGTCTTAGCCTTGCCCTTGGCCGACTTACCCTTCGTGTCCTGAGACGACTTGGATTTCTTAGAAGATTTTTTCTCTTCCGACCCCTCAGCCGCCTCGATCAAAGCACGACGAGCCTTACGCTCCGCACGAGATTCTGCCATGAATTAACCCCACTATTAAATAAAAGAAAAGTTCGAAGCAATTGTACCGTGCATTCAACGTGCCCGTTTGGAGAGGAGGCTATTTAAGGTTCCGAGCACGTTGACTCCCGGAATGCCGGCAGCCGTCACGGTATTTAATTTGTCGCGAGTTCCGCACGAACAGGAGGCCGCTTAATGTGGCCTCCGTCGTGAGCAGGACTGCAGAGCAGCAAATTAAATACCGTGACGGCTGCCGGCATTCCGGGTGCACCAACCTTGTGCTCTCCGTCGTGAGCAGGACTGTAGAGCAGGAAACTTAACCCCCACACCCCTCACGCGGCGGGCAAACTCGCCTTGTGCTCTATCACGCTAAAGTGTATGATTCTGAACGTTACATGACTCACTTTACTTAGCTAAAGTGCCATCAAGGGGGAATAACATGAATACCGATATGTCTCGTCGTCAGTTTGTTGGTCTAGCCGGCTCGCTCGCCACGGTGCTTGGCCTTGGTCTTGTCGGCTGCGGCGGTGGTGCCGACAAGGGTTCCACTGCCGGCTCTGCCGCGGCAAAGGACGCCAAGGGCGTTGTGGAGTCTAAGAAGCTCGTGGTGGGCTTTGACAAGTCCTATCCTCCGTATGGCTTTGTGGGCGACGATGGCGAGTACACCGGCTTTGATCTCGATTTGGCCAAGGCAGTTGCCGATAAGCAGGGCTGGGAGGTCAAGTACGAGGCCATCGACTGGGACGCCAAGGATACGCTGCTCAACTCGGGCGCCATCAACTGCATCTGGAACGGCTTTACCATGGAGGGCCGCGAGGACGACTACACGTTCTCCGAGCCGTACATGCTCAATGAGCAGGTGCTGGTGGTCAAGAAGGATGCGGGCATCAAGAGTTGGGACGACCTTGCCGGCAAGACCGTGATTACCCAGACCGATTCTGCCGCACAGGATGTGCTAGAGGGTGACCAGAAGGATCTGGCGGCGACGTTTGCCACGCTCGATACCATCGGCGAGTACAACACGGCTTTTATGCAGCTCGAGAGCGGCGCGGTCGATGCGGTGGCTTGCGACCTTTCGATCGCCCAGTATCAGCTTGCCGCCAAGCCCGATGCCTATACGCAACTTGACAAGCCGCTGTCCAGCGAGCACTACGCCGTTGGCTTTAAAAAGGGCGACACCAAGTCGGCCGACGCCGTGACCGAGTCGCTCAAGGCGCTCTATGAGGACGGTACAGTCAAGGACCTGTGCGACAAGTATGCGAGCTACGGTCTATCCTTCGACAACTGGGTTTTGAAATAGCCACAGCACCCAACCTTGCGGCTCCAACCCTCCTCGCGTACCAAAGTACGCTTCGTCGGGCTTGTCGCTCGCAATCTTGGGCACTGTGCCTATTTCAATTAACACCTGCTGTTCTGTTGCTGTGAAAGAGAGCTTGGGTTGTCTATTCAAGTCATGATGCAGATGCTTGGCCAGGGTTTCTTGGTCAGTTTGCAGTTGTTTGTGCTCACGCTGTTGGGCTCGATTCCCTTGGGAATTCCCGTGGCGTTTATGCGTATGAGCAGAATCGCGCCGCTGCGTTGGATTGCGCGCATCTACATTTCGGTCATGCGCGGTACGCCGCTCATGCTGCAGATGTTTGCCATCTACTTTGCTCCGTATTATGTCTTTGGTATTTCGCTCACGCCCGATTCCAAGTGGACAGCGTGCGTCGTGGCATTCATCATCAACTATGCCGGCTACTTTGCCGAGATCTATCGCTCGGGTTTGCAGTCTATCCCGCGTGGTCAATATGAGGCCGCCGAGGTGCTGGGTTACTCACGCCTGCAGACGTTTTTGTACATTGTGATGCCGCAGGTCGCCAAGCGCATTTTGCCGGCGATGGGCAACGAAATCATCACGCTGGTCAAGGACACGTCGCTGGCGTTTGCCATCGGCGTGGGGGAGATGTTCTCGACGGCCAAGGCACTGGTTGCCTCGCAAGTGAGCATGGTGCCGTTTGCGATTGCGGCACTGATCTACTGGGTCTTTAACTTTGTGGTCGAGATGCTGCTGGGCGCCGCCGAAAAGCGACTTGACTACTACCACGACTAGCCTGTTCCGTCGTGCTTTTCAACACATGGAGGTTCCCGTGTCCGGAACGGTAATGAATATAACGAGCGCGCGCAAGGCGTTTGGTGGCAATGAGGTGCTCAAGGATATCTCGCTCGAGGTAAAGCGTGGCGAGGTCGTGGCGATTATCGGACCTTCGGGCGGCGGTAAGTCAACGCTGTTGCGCTGCGCCACGCTGCTCGAGACGCTTGACGGCGGCTCGCTTTCGTTTGGTGATCTAGCCGTTGCGACGGATGCGGGATCGGGCACGGTGTATGCGAAAGGCGATGTGCCCAAGCAGGCGCGCTCGCGCTTTGGCCTGGTGTTTCAGAACTACAATTTGTTCCCGCACTATACCGTGATGAAAAACATTACCGACGCTCCGGTCCGCGTGCTCAAGCGCCCGCGCGAGCAGGTCGAAGCACGTGCGCGTGAGTTGATCGCGCAGATGGGGCTTACGGGCAACGAGAACAAGGTGCCATGCGAGCTTTCGGGCGGTCAGCAGCAACGTGTGAGTATTGCGCGCGCCTTGGCGCTCGATCCAGAGATCTTGTTCTTCGATGAGCCGACCTCGGCACTCGATCCCGAGCTAACGGCCGAGGTGCTGCGTGTCATTAAAGACCTTGCCGCGCAGAATATGACGATGGTGATTGTGACCCATGCGATGCAGTTTGCGCGCGATGTTGCTGATCGCGTGGTCTTTATGGACGGCGGTCGCATTGTAGAGGAGGGTCCTGCCGAGCAGGTTATCGGCCATCCGCGCGAACAGCGCACGCGCGAGTTCCTGAGCCGTATCGAGGGCTAGGCTCAAGTAGACATTGAGGCGAAACCGCTGCAGGTCTTATGGCCTGCGGCGGTTTTTATTTGCGCCGATGGGGCTTAATAACCGCCTCAGGCGTTTGCCCCTCCTCTCGCCGCCCGTATTCATACGTGCGCCGAAAGGTGTGCATGGACAGTCGCCCGCGAGGGTAGGGTGGTGGCATAGGACATTTGGAGGGTGAGCCGGATCGGCTGCCGACCATGCTGCTCCCGGGACGGCATCGACCGCGAACTCTCCCCGTTGGCGTCGCGCATTGCGCGCGGCCCTGCAAGGAGGTCATCATGGGTGCTCCCAAGACCGGTAATGTAAGGAACGTGGTGCTCGTAGGCCAAGGTGGGGTGGGCAAGACTTCACTCGCCGAGGCCATGCTCCACCTTTCCGGCAAGACCGCCCGCCTGGGCGGCCACGACGGCACCAAGCCCACGCTCGACTATGACCCCGAAGAGGTCAAGCGTGCGTTTTCCATCTCGACGACCATTGCGCCGATCGACTGGAAGGGTGCGCGCATCAATGTGCTCGATGCCCCGTGCTACCCCGATTTTATCGGCGACGCCTTTGCCGCGATGAGCGTCTGCGAGACGGCTCTGTTTGTGGTCGACGCCGAGGCCGGCCCGCAGCCTACGACGGTTAAGCTCTGGTATGCCGCCGAGGACTTGCGTCTGGCGCGTGCGGTGTTCGTAAACCGCCTGTCGCGCTCCGAGGCCAGCTTTGCGACCACGATGGACCTGCTGCAGGAGCGCTTTGGCACGCGCCTGGGCGCCGTGACCCTTCCCTGGGGCGAGGGCGAGGACTTTGACGGCATCATCGACCTGGTGCGCATGAAGGCGCGCCATTGCAACGGCGCCGAAGCCGTTGAGTCGGAGATTCCCGAGGAGTATCGTGCCCAGGCCGAGGAGGCCCATGACCATCTGTGCGAGCTGGTGTCCGAGGCTGACGACGAACTGATGATGAAGTACTTGGAAGGCGAGGAGACGCTGACGCAGGAGGAGCTTGAAGGCCTGCTGTCGAAGGCGATCGCCGAGCGCATCTTTGTGCCGGTCTTTGCGGGCGATTGCATTAAGGAGCAGGGCGTCAACTCGCTGATGGACGACATCGCCACGTACTTCCCGGCGCCGACGGACTACGGCGAGATGCCGCTCATCGACGGTGATTCGCTCAAGATTTCGAGCGATGATGACCGCCCGGTGGCGTTTGTGTTTAAGACCCTGGCCGATCCTCAGCAGGGTCGCATCAGCTTCATCAAGGTGCTGACGGGCACGCTTGAGCCGGGCCTTGAGCTGATCAACGCGCGCACCCGCAAGAGCGATCGTCTGGCTCACCTGTATGTGATGTGCGGCCGCGACATGACCGAGGTCGGTCACGCCTATGCCGGCGATATCATCGTGGCGCCCAAGCTGGCGGCCGAGACGGGCGATACGCTCTCGATTACCGGCAAGGTCGAGGCTGCGGCGTTTAAGTTCCCCAACTCTCAGTACCGCATCGCCATCGAGGCCGAGAATCGCGGCGACGAAGAGAAGCTCTACACGTTTATCGAGAAGGCATGCAAGGCCGATCCGACCATGAGCATCGACCGCGACGAGGAGACCGGCCAGACCATCATTTCGGCGGTGGGCGAGGCGCAGGTTTCGGTCCTGCTCAATCGTCTTGAGGACCGTACCAAGGTCGCGGCCAAGAGCGTGCCGATTCGCATCCCGTATCGCGAGACCATTCGCCGCACGGCAACTGCCCAGGGCCGCCACAAGAAGCAGACTGGCGGCGCCGGACAGTATGGTGACTGCTGGCTGCGCGTAGAGCCGCTCATTGGGCCCGACGGTACGAGCGACGGCTATGAGTTTGTGGACGAGGTCGTAGGCGGCCGCATTCCGCGCTCGCTCATTCCCGCCGTGGACAAGGGCGTTCAGGAGACCATGAAGGACGGCATCATTGCCGGCTACCCGCTTACGGGCATTCGCGTGGCTGTGTACGACGGCTCGTATCACAGCGTCGACTCCAACGAGATGGCGTTCCGCGCGGCGGCTCGCATCGGCCTGCGCAAGGCATGCGCCGACGCCGACCCGGTGGTGCTGGAGCCCATCGAGGAAATCACGGTGACTATTCCCGAGAGCTACGCCGGCGCCGTGATGGGCGACATCTCGGCCTCGCGCGGTCGCGTGACGGGTATGGAGACCGATGAGCGCGGAGACACCGTGGTCATCGCTCAGGCGCCTCTCGCCGAGCTGACGGATTACTCGACGCGTCTGCGCTCCATCACGCGCGGCACGGGCGACTTTACCATGAAGCCTGCGGGCTATGAGCAGGTGCCTTATGACGTTCAGGCCAAGCTGGTCGAGCGCTATGAGGAGGGCCGTGCCAAGTAGCGTTGGGCGTTGCCTGTAACATACATGCCGATGCAAGGGCCGCTCTGGCCAATCCAGGGCGGCCCTTTTTGATCCCTGGGGGATGGAGGAAAACGGTTCATTTTAAGTTTTGGGGCAGCTTGGCCGGCCCTAGTCTCCCGAGGCCTGATTGCGGCCGGTAGCGTAGTCGATCTGCACATGCGGCTGCAGGTTGTAGCAGTACACGTGGAAGCACAGGGTCTTGCCGTGGTCCTCGACCGATTGCGCCTCAAGACGCACGCCACGGCAGACGAGTTCCTCTTCGTCGTACATAGGCGTGACACGGTAAAGCACATGGTTGCCCGTCTCGCGGATGTAGCCGAGAATCTGCTCCTCAAATGGCAGCATGCCCGTTTCGTTGAGATAACGCGTGCCGGTGAGGAGATTCTTGCGGTTGGCGTTTTCGCCGCAGAGCGACCAGGCGATGAGGTGACAGCGGTTGTAGAGGCTCTGGCCCGGAATAAAGTCGTAGCGCTGCTGGCGCCATCCGGCGGGATGGATACGCGAGATATCGCCGCGCTCGCCTTGACCGAGCGATTCGGGGCCCACGCAAGCGAGCGCTTTGCGGGTGCGGCCCAGGCTGTCGAGCTTGGAGAACTTCTTAAAGCAACCTTCTTCTGTAGCGCGCTCGTATTCATCGAGCGTGAATGATGGTGTGCCCAACGGGTGCGTGCTGTCGGCTCGCAGGGCAACATAGGGGTTACCCGCGTAGTCGGGAATGCTGCTGAGGTATACGCCGCGGGCGCGGTCGAGATTGGGGTTTTCGACCTCGTCGATGGGGGTGGCGGGGCTATCTGTGGAAGTGTCGTCACCGGTGCCGGTTGCGGCGGAATGTGGCTTGTCGCCAGAGTTCGGGCTGTTTTGGGAGTCTGTGGAGTTTGCCGTTCCCGATTCGAGTCGGGCAACCAGGTCTGCCTCGTCGTCGGTGCGGCTGGGACTCTCGTCTTGCTTCTCGGCCAGGGCTACCGCCTGTTCATCACTTTGCGGCGAGAGCAGTCTGGGCGCCCCGTCGAGCGATCCCGTAAACAGCGCAAACCCCAGCACCACAGCGGTGCCGATAGAAAGTGCTTGCTTGTAGGCGGACTTGCGCGACATGGTGACTCCTGGACGGACGGTTGGGAGTCTACCAGTCTAGCAGGAGCCGCCGAGGGCCGTTCTATCGAACAAATACTTAAGATTTGGGACAAACGCTACGGATTCATTTGCCTCATATGGAGCTGCGGCGGTTGTGAATGTGGGGCTATTCGGCGTTTCCCCAGATAAAACCTGCCAAAATAAACCTGTCCCTTTTTGGTAGGTTACTGGTTCATGTTGCCGTGGATGTAGGGGGTGACCTCAGGGGAGATATGGTCGCAGCCCAGCTCGCGCAGCGCGGACTCGATGGCGGCGGGCAGCGGGGTCTTGCCCTCGGCATTGACGGTAGCACCGCCGAGAGCGGCAATCTTGGCGACATCTGCGGGAGCGGCCTCGATATGCATGCAGCCGCCGACCAAGCGCGCGCGTACCTGCGCCAGACCAAGATCGTGCAGGTAGTCCTCGCAGGCGCGGATTAAATCGACCTTCTCGTGCGTAAGCTCCTCGCCTGTGGGGACGCGCGTGGCAAGACAGGCTCCCGCCGGCAGGCTCCAAACGGGATAGCCCCATGCGCGCAGCAGCTCGCGCTCTTCGTCCTTGGTAAAGCCGACCTCCATAAGAGGGGAGCGTACGCCGAGCTCTTTGGCAGCGCGCATGCCGGGACGGTAGTCACCGCGATCGCTTGCATTGCTGCCATCGATGACGGTGGGAAAGCCGAGCGACTTAGCGTGGTTGACGATGGCGGTAAAGCCGGCGTGCTTGCAGTGGTAGCAACGGTTGGCGTCGTTGCAGGCTACTTGGGGGAGCTGCAGCTGATCGACCGAAAGATTGAGCACGGGGAGCTTAAAATGCGGTCCCTCATTGGTTTGCCTGTCAACGGATCGCTCAAACGAGGTCTGTTCGGGCGTGCCGATGAGCGGCGTGGTGAGGTGAACGAGAAGCGTGCTGGCAGGCATGATGCGGGCGCAGACCGCGGCCAAAAAGCTGCTGTCGACGCCACCGGAAAAGCCGATGGCGACGCGTCCGTATGCCAAAAGCAGCTGTTCGAGCGCCGCGAGTTTGTCCTGAAGCTCCTTTGCAGGTGCGGTAGTGTCTGAAAGCATAAAACAATCCTTACCATTGAGTACTCGGTCGAAAACTATAATCCTATCGGACTGCTCGTCATATGACTTCTGCCTATGTAACGATAGTGCAATATGCTATATACGTTATATACAAGTTTGTAAAGTGCGCTAGAGTGGCCGTAATGCAATCCGGTGAGGGGACCGATATGATCAAGACTGTAATTTTTGACATGGACGGAACGCTGGTCGATACCGAGCGTTTGGGCATCAAGGCATGGAAGGCGGGCGCTGCCGAGCTGGGGGTCGCGATTGATGATGCGCTGATCCATCAGTTTATCGGCCGCACTCTGCCCGATGTCATGGACATCCTTGATAAGCATTACGGCAGCCATGAAACCACCGAGGCGATCTATGTTCGCCACAAGGAGATTCGCGACGAGATGGTCAAGACCGATTTGGAGCTTAAGGCTGGTGCCGCCGAGTGCCTCGACGAGCTGCTGGCTGCGGGCTATCACGTGGGTCTAGCGACGTCGTCGCGCCTCGCTACGGCCGAGCGCAACCTTAAGATGGTCGGCCTTTTTGACAAGTTTGAGACGGTGACCTGCGGCGAGGACGTCGTGCACGGCAAGCCCGACCCCGAGATGTATCTGCTTGCCTGCGAGCGCGCGGGCTTTGCTCCCGAGGAATGTGCCGTGGTCGAGGATTCGCGCAACGGCTGCGTCTCGGGCATCACGGCCGGCTGCCATGTCTTTGCCGTCCCCGACATTGTGCCGCTGCCGCAGAATGTGGTGGACGGCTGCGAGGCCGTGCTCGATACGCTGTTCGACCTTACGGCGGCGGTCAAGGCCGTGCGCTAGACAGCCGCGGCGTTGAAACGGGCAATTGCCCACATTTACGCTTAAGCATAAGGGGTCCGGCAATGGCCGGGCCTCTTTTGCTTAAGCGGCGTTTGTCATATTGGCCGACGTGCTATAGATACGCGCCGAGGTTGATGGCGGTGGCTTCGGCTTGGCTGCTTGCCTGGGTACTGGCGCGCTCTAAGAGGAACGGCCGCACGAGTTCCTGACGGTTGATGTCCTCGGCGGCTGTGACCTCGGTGACGGTGCGTGCGGCGGAGCCGATACGGACGCGTTTGGTTTTTGTCGGCGCCTTGTTCTCGATTTGCTCCACGAGCAGCTGCACGCCCTTGCGGCCAATTTCGTAACCCGGCGGCGCCACTGTGGTGAGAGGGACCGACCCGCTCCATGCAAGCGGGTTACCGTCGCAGCCGGCCACGCGAACTTGCTTGGGGACGGAGATGCCTTTGTCGATCAACGCTGAGATAACACCCGAGGCCAATACGTCGGTTAGGCCGATGACAAAATCCGGACGCTCGTCAGCAGAGCGCTCGGCAATCTGGGCGCCGATGCCGTAACCGTCGGCAGCGGTATTCCATTCTCCGGCGTCAATGACCTCAATTTTGATGTCGGGATGAAGGGCGAGGACCTTGTGAATGCCAAGCACGCGCAGGGTGAGCTGCATAAATGCTGCTCTGCCCACAACGGTGATATGGCGTGCGCCGCGGGCAATGGCGAGCTCGGCGATAATGCGCCCCTGTGCCTCGTTATCGGCGGCCACGTAGTAACCGGGCTCGGAACAGTGGATGTCCAGGTGGACAATCGGCACGGGCATCTTGGTCATGGCGGGGTGCCAATCGGGGGATGCCATGGGCTGAACCATGACGCCGGACATCTGTGTGCCCATAAAGTAGCGCAGGTAATGGTCTTCGAGAATATCGTCGTTATCGGCGTTGGCGATGAGCAGGTCGTAACCGTGCTTGCGGGCCTCGTTATGGGCGCCGCTGGCAATTTGGAGCGAGAAGCCGTGGTCGAGACGGGGGAGGACCAGGCCAAAGGACTTGGTGGTGCCTCCTGCGAGCTGGCGGGCGCTTTGGTTGGGCAGGTAGCCAAGGCGATTGATGGTCTCGTTGATGAGTTTGAGGGTCTCGGGGCGCAGCTTTTCGGGATGGTTGAGCGCGTTGGAAACCGTGCCCAGCGAGACCCCTGCCTCGCGCGCGACGTCGCTGATTTTTACCTTTGCCATAGCGGCCCCTTTGATGCGTTTCAAGTACAAGCCAGATTGTAGCATCGCCCGTCCCTAGGGTGTCAAAACCTGCCAATTAGGGACAGGTTTATTTTGGCAGGTTTTATCTGGGGAAACGCTATTGCCAACGCGACCACCACGAAGGGGACAGGCACCTTTGTGGTGGTTTGGACCGGCTGAACGTGTGTGCATCGGGTGGTATCTAAGTTGAGATACCACTTCTGGTATATCAGCTTGCGCTTGCGTGAGTACAATACTCGAACGTTATACGTCTCAGCGCCCCTTGTGCGTGGACGTTTTGCAGTCACGCGAGCGAAGGGATTTATCCTATGTGCGGAATTGTCGGCTACACCGGCTCTGATATTGCAAAGAACATCCTTGTCACGGGCCTTAAGCGTATGGAATATCGCGGCTATGACTCCTCGGGCGTCGCACTCGAGGTGGGCGAGGGCACGGCGGCTCACCTCGACGTCATTCGCCGCGTGGGCAAGGTCGCGGGCCTGGAGAGCGAACTTACCAATGTCGACAGCGACGCCACCTGCGGCATCGGCCACACCCGCTGGGCTACCCACGGCAAGCCCTCCGTTGTCAACGCCCATCCCCACACCAGCTGCGACGGTCGCATCGCCATCGTCCACAACGGCATCATCGAGAACTTCGCCGAGCTGCGTGAGGAGCTGGAGGGCCGCGGCCATCACTTTAAGAGCGAGACCGACACCGAGGTCTTTGCGCACTTGATCGAAGAGGCCTATGCCGAGACACACGACCTGATGGCTTCTGTGCGCGAGGCCTGCACCCACGTGGTGGGCGCCTATGGTTTGGCCGCCGTTTCTGCCGATGAGCCCGGCGTGATCGCCGTGGCCCGCAAGGACTCCCCGATTGTGGTCGGTGTCGGCGAGACCGGCTCCTACGTTGCCTCCGACGTGATCGCGCTTATCGATGCCACCCGCGATGTCGTGGTGCTCGAAGACGGTCAGTTTGCCAAGCTTACGCCCGCAGGCGTCGAGTATACCGACGAGGCTGGCAACGTGATTGAGCCCAAGCTTACCCATATCGACTGGGACCTGGATATGGCCGAAAAGGGCGGTTATCCCGACTTTATGCTTAAGGAGATCCATGAGCAGCCTCGCGTCGTGCGTGATACCCTGGTGGGCCGCATGACCCCCGCCGGTGAGCTCGATATCGACGAGCTGGGCCTTTCGCTCGAGGAGCTCAACGATATCGACCGCGTGTATGTGATTGCCTGCGGCACCAGCTACCATGCCGGACTTATCGCCAAGAACCTTATTGAGGGTTGGGCTCGTATTCCTACCGAGGTCGAGGCGGCAAGCGAGTTCCGCTATCGCAACCCCATCATCACGCCGACGACGCTTGTCGTGGCCGTGTCCCAGTCGGGCGAGACGGCCGACACCCTTGCAGCCATTCGCGATGCACGCATCAAGGGCGCCAAGGTCTTTGGCATCACCAACGTGCTGGGCAGCCCGGTGGCGCGCGAGAGCGACGGCGTTATCTACACCAAGGCCAACAAGGAGATTGCAGTTGCCTCGACCAAGAGCTTCATCGGTCAGGTCGTGAGCCTTACGCTTTTGGCCCTGCTGCTGGCGCAGGTTAAGTACCGTCTGACCACCAAGCAGGCGCGCATGCTGTTCCGCGAGCTTTCCGATACGGCCGAGCAGATCCAGTGGATCCTGGATACGCAGACCGAGGCCGTGCACGAGGCCGCGCTTGTCTGCAAGGACGCGCAGTCTGCACTGTTCGTGGGTCGCGGCATGGGCGCCGCCATTTCCTACGAGGGCGCGCTCAAGCTCAAGGAAGTCAGCTACCTGCATGCCGAGGCATATGCTGCCGGCGAGATGAAGCACGGCCCTATCGCGCTGATCGACCCGGGTTTCCCCGTTATCGCGGTTGCAACCAAAAGCGCAACATACGACAAGACGGTGTCGAACCTCATGGAGTGCAAGGCGCGCGGCGCCAAGGTCATCGTCGTTGCTACCGAGGGCGACGAGGAAATCAACAAGATCGCCGACTGCGTCATTCGCGTGCCGGCCGTCCGCGACGTATTCAGCCCCATCACGGCGAGCGTTCCGCTGCAGCTGCTCGCCCGCGAGGTTGCCATCCTGCGCGGTTGCGACGTTGACCAGCCCCGCAACCTGGCCAAGAGTGTCACAGTAGAGTAATCGAGTTCCTACGTCCTAACAACTAAGGCCCGGCTCCGTTGCGGCGGAGCTGGGCCTTGTTGCATCTGCCCAGATAAAACCTGCCAAAATAAACCTGTCCCTTTTTGGCAGGTTAGCGGAGCCTGCTGGTCTCGAAGTACTCGGGATATTGGTCCAGGACCTCGGTCTGGTTGCGGAACATCATATGCAGGTGCTTGCTGACCAAAAAGCTTGCCTCGATAGGATCGCGACCGGCGATGGCGCGGCGGATTTGCTTGTGCTCGTTAACAATCTCCTGATTGTCGAGCGCCTGCGTAGCGGCGCGCAGCCAGCGGAAGCGCTCCAGGTCGGCATTGGTCGCCTCGAGCCACGACCACACGGTGCTGCGGCACGCAATGCTAAAGATCATGCGGTGCATGAGGTTGTCGCTTAAAAAGAAGCCGATGCGGTCCTCTTCGGCCATGGCTTTTTCCTGCAGCGCGATGGCTCGGTCGAGCTGCTCGATGCCTACCGAGGTGGCACGGGCGCAGCACTCCACAATCACCTGCTTTTCCAGGTGTTCGCGAATGTAGCAGGCACTCTCGGCAAGGGTGAGGTTGATGGGCGAGACATAGGTGCCGCTTTGGGGCACGGTGCGCACTAGGCCCTCTTGCGCCAGACGCACCAGTGCCTCGCGCACAGGGGTGCGCCCCATATCTAGGTCGTCACAAAGCTGCTTGACGCCCAGCTTTTCGCCCGGCTTGTAGTCCAGGTAGACTATTTTGCGTCGAATGGTGTGGTAGGACTGGTCCTGTAGGCTCGTTTCCTGCTCGCCGACGTGCATCGATTCTTCCATAGTGCCTCGCAACTGTTCTATCACACTCATATGTCAGTTGTTAATTATGCCGCGAATCAGCTCTCCGCGCTGGGTAATTCGGTTGTTGCCCGAGAACTATTGCGGCATCTTAGTCTGTTTTTGCGCATGGCTGTGCTCGATGTTGTCGTATCATAAGCCGTCGCAAACGTGAAATAGAAAGAAGGAATCCCATATGCAACTGGTAAATATCGTACGCGAGCGCTGGAAGGGTGTCTTGTTCTGCCTGATCATCGCCATCCCTGCATCGTTGCTCGGCAAACAGATTGAGGTGGTCGGTGGGCCGGTATTTGCCATCCTCTTTGGCATGGTTCTGGCGCTTGTCTTTCCCAAGAATCGTCGCGAACAGCTCGCCGCCGGCGTCGCCTATACGTCTAAAAAAGTCTTGCAGTACGCGGTTATCCTGCTTGGCTTCGGCATGAACCTCTCGCAGATTCTGTCCAAAGGCGCCCAGTCGTTGCCGATTATCGTGGCTACGATCTTGACCTCGCTTGTCATCGCCTTTGTGCTCTGCCGCGTTATGAACGTGCCGGGCAAGATCGCGACGCTTGTGGGTGTGGGTTCGTCGATTTGCGGCGGTTCCGCCATCGCCGCGACCGCGCCCGTCATCGATGCCGACGATCGCGAGATTGCCCAGGCTATTTCGGTCATCTTCCTGTTTAACGTTATCGCGGCACTCGTGTTTCCAACGCTTGGAGGCATGCTTGGGCTGACCAACGAGGGCTTTGGCCTGTTTGCCGGTACCGCTATCAACGACACCTCGTCTGTAACGGCTGCGGCGAGCGCCTGGGACAGTATGCATCCCGGCGCTAATGTGCTCGAGAGCGCTACGGTAGTCAAGCTCACCAGGACGCTGGCCATTATTCCCATCACGTTGGTCCTCGCATGCTGGCAGATGCATCTGGCGCGCAAGGCCGGCGGCGACGCCAAAAGCACGTTTTCCCTTAAGCGCGCGTTTCCCATGTTTGTGCTGTTCTTTGTGCTGGCGAGTGTGGTCACCACAGTGTTTCAGCTTCCCGCGTCCGTTACGGCGCCCATCAAGGAGCTGTCGAAGTTCTTTATCGTGATGGCCATGGCGGCTATTGGCTTTAATACCGATATCGTCGAGCTGGTCAAAAAAGGCGGCAAGCCCATCGTATTGGGCTTTTGCTGCTGGATTGGCATTGCGTGCATGGGTTTGGGAATGCAGCACGTGCTGGGAATCTGGTAGAGGAGTAGCCCATTTACGTGCTGGCTGCTGGTGGCCGCATCCTCGCGGTGGAGCGATAGGAGCTCTTGCGGGTATGGCTTGTCCGCAGGTTAATAGATCCCGAAGAGCTCTTATCGCCCCGCCAGGATGGCGATGCGGGGCAACACCTATACTCGCAGGACGGCGCTTTCTGCCCTATAGTGTTTGGTGAGCAATATCGTTCAATTTTGAAACACTCGGTCGTGCGACCGTCGGCGGTTGTACGTCGCAGCGGACAGGGGCAAATCATGGATAGCGATGCCAAGCTGAACATCTTGACCGATGCCCTAGCTGCTGCCGGGGCCTCGGCATTGGCAATCGATGCGCGTGGGGACGTCGCGATCTCGACCATGAATGACGCGGCGCTTGAGCGGGATGTGGCGGCTTTTGTCGCTGAGCGCCTCGACCGCATAGGAGACGGCGCGCGTCTGGTTATGGGGCGTGCGGGTACGCGCCTGAGCCTGACCGTTCGCCCCACCGACAAAGAGGGCGGGGGCCTTTGGGTCATCGTGGTCCGCGAGGTGCGCGCCGCCGCGGCGCATGCGGGCATCGAGTGGCTCAACGCCGACGAAGTTGAGGCCCGCTACGAATCGAGCGCGTACGGCATCGTCGAAGACGCGGCAGCGGTCGCTGCCCCCGTACGGGAGAGCTATGCGCGCGGAGTGCCCCTTATGCTCGAGGGCGAGCTGGGCGCGGGACAGGATCAGATTACAAAACGCCTGTACCTGGATGGACCCTATGCCGATCAGCCCTTTGTGTCCGTTGCGCTCGATGAGCTTACGGATCGCGGTTGGCGCCATCTGCTCAAAAGTTCCGAATCGCCGCTATTCCAAACGGGGCTGACACTTTGCATGGGCGGCTGGCATGCCGTTGGCCCCCAACGCCTGCGCGAGCTCGTGTCCGCAATGATCGACACGGCGCTCGCAACTCGTTGCCATGTGGTGTTGACGGCAAACGACATGCCAGGCGGCGGCGAAAGCGATCAGGCTGCTTTTGTAACCGAGCGTCTGGCCTGTGCAGTGAGTGTGGCGCCGGCGATTGCCGAGCAGGGCGGCGCGTCGGAAAAGGTTGCGCGCTATCTGGAGTATCTGGCAGATATGTTTGAGACGGCAACACCTGCCTTGTCGTCCGGGGCGGCAAAGACACTCGATGCCTATCGATGGCCCCGTAACTATCTACAGCTTCGTGAGGTTTCGGAACGACTTTATATATTAGTGAGGATGGGTACGGCCGAGCGGGCGGTGGCGGAGGAGGTGCTCGCTCAGGAGGACGTTATCAAGACCGCGACCTTTGGTGCCCCGACGCTCGATAGCGATCTGTATATCTTGCGCCCACTGGCCGATACCGAGCGCGATATCGCACGGCTGGTCGTAGGTCACCTTCACGGCAACAGGACCCGAGCTGCCGAAGTGCTAGGGATAAGCCGTACGACCCTGTGGCGCCTGCTGAAGGACGACGACCGTTAAGCGAGGCGCCCGTGACCGCGCTCGGCGCGTGTGATACAGTCCAAAGCAGTATTGTTTCGACTGTGTTACGGCGTGCGGGGAGTATGGCGGAGACTTCAAAAACAAATCGGGTTCGAAAGCCCGCGGCGCCGGTCAACCGTCGCACGACTTCACGGACGTGGGGCAAAAGCGCCTCGGGGTTCGACGGCTCGTTCAAACGCACTAAATATGGTTATCCTTCGGCAAGCGCTCGCTTGGCCATGCAGGCCGAATCATCGCTGTGGGGCCGTAAGCGTGTGGTGGGGTCAAAGCTCAAGCACGATGGAACGCTCGGCTACATTAGCCGTGGCGCTGCTCGCCGTAGCGGCCTCAATCCCGCAGGCTGGCATCGCTATGTTCCGATCGCGGTCGTTGTTGCGGTGATTGTCATCGCGCTCGCGGCGCTTGGCTACGCCGGCGGCGGGGCCAATCTGGACGCAATGTTTAAGTCGCCCGAGCTCGCGCATGCAGGCACAGAAGTTGTCGAGGGCGTTCAGACCCAGACGGGCGTCGCGCCCCAGCGCGGCATGGTCGCAGCCGCTGCCACCATTGCCGATGCTCAAAAGGATGAAGGCGAACAGGGCGATGGCGCCGAAGCGACTCGAACGAATGAAACGACGACAAATCCATCGGCAAGATAAGTTGCTAGGGGGGTAGCAAATATGGGACGGGGCCTTTTAGCTGCCCAAGTGTCGAATGCCAGCAGCAGCTCATTCGATGTCAGTCGCCAACAGCGAGCGGGCTGCATTTGCGCCAAGGTGACGCGAAATGAGAGGGCGCTGACCTTCTGGTCGCGTCCTCGAAACTGAACGTCAAATTGGCGTGAATGCGGCCCGCGCAGCGTCAAGTGGTCCGCCGTTCGGTAGAACGGCGGAACAAATTACCTAACGTACACCACGTTGTCGCGGCGCGGCTTTGCCTCGGGTAGCGTGTCCTCGGCATAGCCCAGAATGCAGTTACCGACACCGCGCAGGCTGCCGTCGGCGGGCAGGCCCCAGCTGGCCAGCAGCTCCAGGCCCTCGGGCGAGTCAAAGACCTCATGCGCGCGGTGAATCCAGCACGAATCGACACCCAGTGCATAGGCGGCGTTGAGCAAGTTGCCCATGGCGAGTGAGCCGTCTTCCAGATGTGTGGGCACGCTGCGGTCAACCAGCACCACCACAACGGTCTTGGCGCCATAGAAGGGGTCGCTGTTGCTGCCCATGACCTGGGCGTTGAGCTGTGAGAGACGCTCGACGGTCGCGGGGTCGGTGACGGCGACAAACGTCACCGGCTGGCGGCCCATGCCGCTCGGTGCATATTGGCCGGCTTCGATAATACGTGCAAGCTTTTTGGCCTCGACGGGACGATCGCTGTATTTGCGGCAGCTGCGGCGGTGAATGAGTGCTTCGATAGTCTCCATGGTGTCTCCTTGCGGTGGCGTTGCAGATGCCCCGTTCATACCCGTCGGGCTCAAACGATAGACGGTCAAGTGCCCGGCAACAGGATAGATTCCAATTGGGTAAGTAGGTTTGCATAAAAGTACCTTCAAAATGTGACAAGCCAATGGGATGGTTAAACGTTTTATCCCGTCTGCCCTGCGGTTTTTACCACTTGCCTAAATGACGAACGCATAACCTCTGATAAAGGTTTTACTAAAGGAGTACCAACGTTTATCAACGCGCCGTGGTGGCGCCGGGCCAGGAGGTAACTATCATGTTCCAGGCTGGAGATGTCGTCGAGACCGATTTCGAAGGATTTCTGAAGCTGCTGCGTTCCAGGACGCGCGCTTTTGTGACGATTGACGATCACGAGTACTACATCACGCACACCGATGGCTATTGGCGTGTTCAGGATTGCGAGGCCCTCAACGATAAGGGCCACTTTACTGACTGCTCCGAGCTGGTCAACACGCTCTGCGAGGTCGTCGAGCTGCCTTGGATCTGCGGCAAAAGCCTGCACGATAGCTTCTCGGGCGCTACGGTCTACGAGGCCGTCGCCGCTTAACAGGCAATGAAATCCGATTTTCACGTGACCGCTGGCGCCGCCCCCGCGCCGGCGGTCTTTTTCTGCCGATAGGCCATAAAAGCGTAGGCATTTGCGGAGAACCTGTTGACGATAGTCAAAGCTCGGACTAATCTAGAGACATAAAATTGGTCAAAAATCGGACAATCGAATGGTGGGATAGATGAATAGTGCGGTTACGCCGGCCGACTTCGACCGGTTGCTCAATGGACTCGACCATATCTATTCGGAGTTCTCGCGCGCCTGCGGCCTTTCGGACTGCGCTTACTGGATGCTCGTCGATACCTGCACGGCAGGCGGCAGTATTGCCGTAAGCCGTCTGACAAGCGAATGGTTCTACAGCAAGCAGACCATCAACTCGGCAATTAAAACCTTGACGGCGCGGGGCTTCGCGACGTTGGAGTTTGCCGAAGGCAGCCGTAAGAACAAGGTTGTGCGTTTGACCGAAGCGGGCATGCGGTTTGCCGAGCAATATGCGCTGCCGGCGCAAGAAGCCGAGCAACAGGCTTTCGAAGTGCTCGAGCCCTGGGAACAGCGCGAAATCATGCGCCTAATCGAAAAATTTTCCCATGCGCTCGGCGATGAGTGCGATGTCTTTAAGCAGCATATCGCTGCCGAGAATCAAGGTGAGGGTGAGTCGTGCGACTGTTAATGAGGTTTTTGAAGCCCTATCGAGGGCTTGTCGCAGTGACGCTGCTGGCTCTGCTGGTGGATAACGTCGGTACGCTGTTGGTTCCCACGATGCTGGCGAACATGGTCAACACCGGTATTACCACGGGCGATGTCGACTACATCTTATGCAACGGCCTATACATGTTTATCGCGACGAGCATGGCTAGCGGCGGCACGGTGCTGGGCTGCTATCTTTCGGCGCGTCTGGCGGCTAACGTGGCCTGCGACATCCGCAATGCCGTCTACGACAAATCACTCGAGCTGTCTGCCAGCGATTTTGAGCGCTTTGGCACCGGATCGATGATCACGCGCTCACTCAACGACATCAACGTGATTCAACAGGCTGTCCTTCAGACGATTCAGCTGGTGCTGCCCGTGCCGTTCTTGGCTGTGGCGGGCATCATCTTCGCCTGGTTTATCGATCCGGCTATGGGCGTGCTTCTGGGCGTCGTGGTTGCGATCGTGCTGGTTGCGGCGGTCTTTACGGTTGCCAATGCGGCACCGATTTTTATGCGCCTACAGGGCTTTATCGACCGCATGAACGTGGTGCTGCGCGAGAATATTGTGGGCGTGCGCGTTATTCGTGCTTTTAATAAAGAGCATCACGAGGAGCGGCGCCTGGACGAGGTGTTTAGCGACTACGCCGCCAACGCCATCAAGGTCAACCACCTGTTTGTGGGCCTTGACAGCTCCAGCTTCTTTTTGATGAACATCGCCGAGGTGGCGGTGCTGTGGGTGGGCGGTAACCGGGTGGGCGCCCATGCCATGCAGATTGCGAGTATCTCGGCGGTGCTGGAGTATGCAATTCTGATCTTGTTCTTTGTGATGATGGCCCAGATGGTTGTGTTGACGCTGCCGCGCGCCGCGGCATGTTTGAGCCGCGCGCAGCAGGTGTTGGAGATTGAGCCGAGCATCGTGGACGGCGAGCGTACGCTGGGTGACGGGACGCCTGCCTCCGAGGACGATGCGGATGCTGTTGCCGTGTTCGACCACATGTCGTTTCGCTTTGACGACGCCGACGAGGATACCCTGTGCGACCTGAGCTTTGCCTGTCGTCGCGGTCAGACGACCGCGATTGTGGGCTCGACGGGCTCGGGCAAGTCGACGGTGGCAAAGCTTCTGCTGCGCTTCCACGATGCCACCAAGGGCGCCATTCGCCTGGACGGCATCGACCTGCGCGAGCTTTCGCAAGATGAGATTCGCGGGCGCATCGCCTATGTGCCGCAGAAGGCGTGGCTGTTCTCGGGCACCGTGGCAAGCAATCTGCGCTTTGGCAACGAGGACGCGACCGAGGCGGACATGCTTCATGCGCTGCAGGTTGCCCAGAGCACCTTTGTGCTCGATCAGCCGCAGGGGCTCGATACTCCGGTTGCCCAGGGCGGTACGAACTTTTCGGGCGGCCAGCGCCAGCGTCTGGCAATTGCCCGTGCGCTCATGAAGCATGCCGATCTGTATATCTTCGATGACAGTTTTTCGGCCCTGGACTTTAAGACCGATGCGGCCTTGCGCCATGCGCTGCAGGACGAGACGCGCGACGCCGCGGTGCTCATCATCGCGCAGCGCATCTCGACGATTTTGCATGCCGACCAGATTGTCGTGCTCAAGGATGGCGAGGTCGTGGGCCTGGGCGCGCACGAGGAACTTATGGAAACCTGCGAGGTGTACCGCGCCATCGCGGAATCGCAGATGAAGGGAGGTGAGTAGCATGACCGAGGAGCTCAAGAAGCGCAGCGACGCTATCGATGCCGTCGTTGTGGACGCGGCCGAGGAAGCGGTCGAGCAGTCTGCCGCGTCGACCGAGCTGGATGCCGCCGCCAGGGCCGCGGCCGAGCGCGAGGCTCGTCGCCAGGCGCTGTACGAGGAAAACGAGCGTGCCGAGGACGAGCGCGCCCGTGCCGAGGCAGAGCGTATGCGCGACGTGGACGACGAAGAAGAGGACGAGACGCCCCGGGATACCTGGGCGACGGTGCGCCGCTTGTGGAGCGAGGCCGCCGGCGACCATTGGCGCTTCTATATTGTATTCGCGAGCATTGTGTTCTACGTCATCTTTAACACCGCCGCGCCGGCATATAGCGCTCATGTTATCGACGAGCTGTGGGGCCATATACAGGTGGCGTTTGCCAGCGGAACTACCTTCAGCATCACCTGGGACCAGTGCGGTAAGACCATCTTTGTCTACTTTTTGATCTGGACGGCCGCCGGATCGTTCTATGCGCTGCAGAGTTTTTTGATGTCGAGCGTCGCCGAGCGACTCAACCTGCGTCTGCGCAACCGCATCGCGCAGAAGCTCAGCCGCCTGCCGCTCGCCTACTTTGATGCGCATCGCCCCGGCGAAGTGGTCAGCCGCGCGACCAATGACTTGGACAAGATGTCCGAGAGTATGCAGCGCGGATTGCTGCAGCTGCTGGTATCGATCGGTACCGTGACGGGTGCCATCATCATGATGTTCGTCTATAGCGTCAAGCTCACGTTGGTCTTTTTGGGCTTTACGGCGGTATCGTTGCTGGTGACCAAGGTGGTTTCGCGCCGTACGCATGATGTGACGGGCGAGCGTCAGGAGTGGGTGTCCAAAATCACGAGCGCGGTCGAGGAAGGCTATTCAGGCCGTTTGGTGATTCGCGCATTCAACCGCGAGCATCAGAGCTCTGCCGAGGTGCACGAGGCCTCGAGGGAGCTAGCGCGCGTGAGTACCAAGGCCGACTTTATGATCAATGCCGTCGGCCCTGCGGTTCGCTTTATCGGCCGTTTGGCGCAGATCGTGATCGCGCTGGTGGGCTGCAGCATGCTGGTCGCCGGCCACATGACCGTCGGCGTGTTCCAGGCATTCTTCCAGTTTATCTACGAGGCGTCCGAACCCATGACGCAGCTGTCGTTCACTTTCAATTCGCTGCAGAGCGCGCTGGCGAGTGCGGAGCGCGTGTTCGACCTGCTCGATGAGCCCGAGATGGAAGCCGATCCGCTGCCGGGTGAGGCTGCCAGGCTGCCGGGTCGCATTGAGGGCCGCGTCTCCTTTGAGCACGTGCGTTTTGGTTATTCGCCCGACAAGCCGCTTATGCGTGACGTGTCGTTTACCGCCGAGCCGGGCCAGAAGATCGCCGTGGTGGGAACCACGGGCGCGGGCAAGACCACGCTCATCAACCTGCTCATGCGCTTCTACGAGATTGACGGCGGGCGCATTACGCTCGACGGCGTGGACACGAGCTGTATGGACCGCGGCGAGCTGCGCCAGCAGTTTGGCATGGTGCTGCAGGACGCCTGGCTATTCGATGGCACGATTGCCGAAAACATCGCCTACGGCTGTCCCGAGGCGACGCGCGACGAGATCGTGGCGGCTGCGCGCGCCGCGCAGGTCGACTTCTTTGTGCGCACCATGCCGCAGGGTTATGACACGCGGGTGGCCAACGATGCCGAGAGCATTAGCCAAGGGCAGCGCCAGCTGCTGACCATCGCACGCGTGCTGCTCAACAACCCGGCGATTCTCATCCTGGACGAGGCGACGTCGAGCGTGGATACGCGCACCGAGCTCGCCATCGGCCGTGCTATGGATGCGCTTATGCGCGGGCGCACGAGTTTTGTGATCGCGCATCGCCTGTCGACGATCGTGGACGCCGACCTGATCTTGGTCATGGATCACGGCAACATTATCGAGCAGGGCACGCATAAGGAGTTGCTGGCTGCTGAGGGCGCCTACGCCGACCTCTATCTGAGCCAGTTCGCATAACGCGACATGGGGACGGCCCCCTTGTCGCATCGGAAATAAGGCGCGCCGGGGATAGATTCCCTGGCGCGCCTTTGCGCTGGCATGAATGTTGTCATTGGCCGTCCGCGTCTAGCGTTCGTCCACAAGTTTGGCAACGAGGGCTTTGAGCTCGGCTACCTCTTGCTCGAGTTCTTTGACGCGGCGGGCGTTCTCGGTGATGCCCTGACGGTTGAGGGCGGACTGCTCGGCGGCATCGTCAGGCATGTACTCGCGGTGCTGCTTGGCGTCGAAGCTCTCCTCGAACACGCGGCAGCCGTTGCGCTTGATGATGCGCCCCGGTACGCCCACGACGGTGCAGTTGTCGGGCACGTCCTTGACGACAACCGAGTTGCCGCCGATTTTGACGTTGTTGCCGATGCGAATGTTGCCGAGCACCTTGGCGCCCGTGCCCACGGTGACGTTGTTGCCCAGGGTGGGGTGGCGCTTGCCGGTTTCGTTGCCGGTGCCGCCAAGCGTGACGCCCTGGTAGAGCACGCAGTTGTCGCCCACGATGGTGGTTTCGCCGATGACGACGCCCATGGCGTGGTCGATAAAGAAATGCTTGCCGATCTGTGCAGCGGGATGAATCTCGACCCCGGTGATGTGGCGGGTGATTTGCGAGAGCACACGGGCGAGCGAGCGATGACCGTGCTCCCACAGCCAGTGCTCGGGCACGTGGTTCCACTTGGCGTGCAGGCCAGGATAGGAGAGGAAGATGACCAAACCGTTTTGCGCGGCGGGGTCCTGCGTCTGGACGGTCTTTATGTCCTCGCGAATGGTATTGATAAAGCTCACCGGCCGCCCTCCCTTAGCGCCATGGCAATGCGATTCAATAAAGTATAGCGATTCGCTAGGGATTAGGAAGAATAATCTTGGCGGCTTTGCATGACAGGTGTCAGTTATGCAAACTTGCTGGTAATGGAGTCATGCTTTTGTGGGGTTGCGCACGAGGGGGCACCGCAACCGTATACTGGTCAACTTGGACGTATCCGCGCCCACAACTGAGAGGTTTTACTTCATGGGTTTCATCAATTTTATCGCCGAGCTACTCAAAGACCCGCGCACCGCGATTGCCAGCTGGATCGCCGCCGGCCCGCTTATGGCCTACGGCTGCGTGTTCCTCATTATCTTCGTTGAGACAGGCGTGGTGTTCTTCCCGTTCCTTCCCGGCGATTCACTGCTGTTTGCTTCGGGCTTCTTTGCCCATAACGGTGGCTTTAACATCGTGGCCCTGCTGGCCGTAGCATGGGCTGCTGCCATCCTAGGAGACCAGTGCAACTTTATGATCGGTCACTTCTTTGGCAAAAAGATCATCGCTTCGGGCAAGGTCAAGGCCATGACGCCCGAGCGTATCAAAAAGTCCGAGGACTTCTTGGACAAGTGGGGTCACCTGGCCATCTTCCTCGGCCGCTTCTTCCCGTTTATCCGCACCTTTGTGCCCTTCATTGCCGGCATGGGCGGTATGCACTGGCGCAACTTTGTCATCTACAACGTGCTGGGCGGCATTACCTGGTCGACGGTCTTTACACTGCTGGGCTACTTCTTTGGCGGCATCCCCTTTGTGCAGGAGCACTTTGAGTTGCTGATCATTGGCATCGTAGCCGTGTCGATCATCCCGACTGTAGTCGGCCTGGTTAAGGCTAAGCTGGGCAAACAGAACGCCTAATCCTCGCTTGTTGCGACTCTCCAAATGGGTGTCGACAAGAATAGTACCCAACAAGCATGGGGTGCGATTGGGCTTTATGACAAAGGCGCCGCTGCGAGCAGAAGGAGCTCGCGGCGGCGCCTTTTGTGCGCTAATAGCTATTCGGAGCTATTTGATTTTCTTAACGGTCAATGCGAAAGAATCGATTGATTTCGAACTGACCAGGTTGGGATATTCCTCACCGTTGGAATTGGTGCTGTAGACCAACTTGAGCTCGGAGTTGGGCGCAACATTTTGAGAGACAACGACGTAGTTCGCAAGAGCGGAGGAGTCGGTCGGGTCTACATAGGCGCCATCTTCGGAAACAATATCGAGCTGGATATAGGTTGGACCATAGGAATCGTTGAAGGTGTCTGCAAGGGAGAGGTAACCGCAGTCTGCAAGATTCCTGCCTACATAATCTTTAATGAAATAAGTGTATTTGTCTGTGGCGGGATTGATTTTGGTTAATTTGGTGGCCTTCTTTGTTGAGCTGCCGACTTTGCCGAGCGATAGCACGATTTCATCAATGGTTTGCGTTGCAACGATGGTAGTATCCTCGCCGTCCGAGTCGCTTGAGAACGTATAGGTAAACTCGGTATTGGGGTCAAGGCTCTGCGAAACGACTTTCCAGTCTTGAAGTGCGGAGTCGTCCCAATCGTTTTCGTCCGACCCCAGGTCGATATGGGAACCATCCGGCGTGAGGAACACGATTTTGAGCGTACCGTTTCCATAGTGATCGTGTCGCATTTCATCGAGTGCCGTATAACCCACCTGGCGCGCGTTCATTCCAACATAGTTTTTGACATATTGAATATGGGGGTCATCCGACGATTTGATTTTAACCGGTGCGGATGACTCGGCTTTTTGTGCTTCGTCTTGGGTTGCGGTTGAGCCGGTTTGGGCTGGAGCCGAGCAACCGCTCATCGCTAGTGCCAATGAGCTTGCGAGACCGATGATGACAAGAGTCTTGTTCATGAAAATTCCTTCCTTCGATATCCCGACATGAGTATTGTCGTGCTGGGAAGGGTTGGATTCCTCAGTTGCCAACTGAATCGGATATGCTGTCGGCGAACGGCGCCCCGGTCCTACCATTGGGCGGCGTAGATATCGCAGCTTGCGTGCGTGGGCGGATTGTGGACGTCGACCGAAACGGGGGTCGTGGAACCGACGGAGGGGCAGTCGCAAAAATTGTTATAGCCGGCAACGATATTGCCCTGCTTATCGCGCAGGATAGCCGATAGGAACACTTGGGTCTTATCAAAGCCGCTCGGAGCACTTTGGAGTTTGAGCTTTGCCAAGAATGACTGCATGCCGTCTGCCCCAGCGGATTCGGTGCTATCGAAAATTTCGTACACCGGTGCTTCGGTGGCGGTGGCAAGTGCAACGCCGCTGGGTGTGACCGCCTCGAACTCAACGCGCGCGGGAGCGGTGCCATTTCCCGTCTGATCGCCAAAGTAGACGGTCTGGCCGGGCTCGATGGCGCTGTAGGTTTTCTCATCCGTAAAGATCAGGTTGTCGTCCGCATCGTATCCGGAGACCTTAATGGTGGGAAATGCGATAGCGGCAGGGCCGTCGGAGTTTTTAAGGCCGATGCCAAAGTGGACGTATCCGTGCCCATCAACCGACCAGCCTGATTCCGCAATCGAGAGCTCGGCGGACAGAAGGCTGGCGTCGCTTGCCGTATTTGCTTTTTTGGATGTCGAAACGCCGTCAGACTGGCCGGCTTGCGATGAGGACGTGGGCCCGTTGTTGCTTTCTCGGTCGGCGTGGAACGTCGAGATGGCAATCGCGCCGACTGCCATCAGCCCGGCAAGCATCGCGGTGACGAGTGCCAGTTTTAGCAACAAGCCGCCAAAGGTCCGCGTCCTGCTTTTGCTTGGGTTGCGCTTAGACGCATGCGTACCCGCTGCCATTTGGGCATGGTCGGCATGCCCATCTGTGCCAGAAGATGCCCTGTCGTTTCCCGGTCGAGACGAGCCGGCGAGCGCCCCTGCCATCTCTGCTGCAGACTGAAATCGCGCGCTTGGCTCAAACGAGCAGGCGCACGTGATGGCGTGGGCGAGCGTCGCGGGTGCATTATCAAGATTCTTCTTAAGAATTTGCTCGTAAGCCTCGTCATCGGGACGGACACCCGTAAGCGCAAAGCCAAGAACGCGTCCGATGGAGTAGACATCACTTCGCGCATCGGTCTGGGCAAAGCCGTATTGTTCGGGCGAGGCGAACCCCCAAGTTCCGAGGGAAGTCGTGTCCTTGCTTGCCCCTTCGACGCGCATGCGGGCAATACCGAGGTCGATGAGGTGCGCGCCGTTCGCGGCAACCACGATATTGTTGGGGGAAATGTCACGGTGGACGATGCCATGTCTGTGGAGCTCCTCGGCCGCCTCGCAAAGCTCGATGCCAAGCGATGTCGTCTCTTCCGGCGTCAACGGCCCATCGGTTTCGATAGCTTTGGAAAGCGACCGACCTGGCACAAAGTCGTAGACGACAACAAAGTGCTCGGGTAGTTCGTAGGTCGCCTCAACGCGGGGAAGGCGGGGCGAGCTGCATTCTGTGAGTGCCGACCATACATTGCGGCGGGCAAGCTCCTGTCGAATCTTCTTTCGCACGAAGGGACCGGCTCCGTCAATCGTGACGAGTTCGGTAATGCCGTCTTCGCCGCGCGCGAGCACCTGCTCGACGCGATAGGTGTCGTCAAGGCTCATGGCATGCATGAGCTGGTTGTCGTTCAAGCCGTCCTCCCTTCATGGTAGCTGGGCAAATGCCCCAAAAATAATATGCCAACGATTGTTCTGTTTGTTCAGTTGGCAACTGAATCGCGTATGGAGACGATAGAGCTGCGGGGCTCGCGCGGACGTGGGCGTCTATTTGAGTGGGTTGGTTCCCAGAAGCGTTTTTTCACCCAAGCGGTAGAGCTCGTCGTCGGTGCACGCTCGGCTCATGCCGCGTTCGATGCACCAGATGACGATGGCGTCGCGGCGATCCTTGCACCAAAGCTCGGCGACGCTATCGAGTCTCAGAAGGCGCTGCGTCTCTCGAAGCGTGCAGCCGATACCGAGTGCCAACATGATGGCGTGGTCGCGGCCGGGGCGACTTTTGCCGGCAAAGATGTCGTACACAACGGTCGGGTTAAGGCCCGAGTTGCGTGCGACGTCCGAGCGCTTGATGCGGCGCTCGTCGATGAGGCAGCGCAAGTACGAGGGAAGCGTTTGGTCGACGGTTTCGCCTTCGTCCAGATAGGCGTCGATGCTCGAACTGGCCAACAGCCGCTTGAGCAGGTCTTCCGTCAAGTGTTCGCGTTTGTTCTGAGTTGCCAAGGGGGCTCCAATCATCGTCTCGACTTAGAGTATATCGATAGGGCGGTCGCGGGGCGCATGGGGCGAGTGGACGCCGCGGCTTGGAGGACGCCTATTTACCCTGGTGAATTCCGAAGCAAATGAAAATACTTTACTTAGTTAAAGAAAAACGTTTTATCCGACGCGCGCGGGGAGTACAATCTCGTCCATGCGAATCGACGTGCCATCGGCTTCGATGTTGCCCGCGTGTCCCGTCCGGCTCTACGCTCCGGGCGTGCGACGTTGCGACACGGTCGGCCTCGGTCCTTGCGTGCGGGTTCGCGAGTATGCAACTGTGTATGTAAGGAGCGACATATGACTGTCGAGAAGAAGGATATCGATTGGGGTAGCCTCGGCTTTGGCTACATGAAGACCGATTACAGCTACGAGGCTCATTGGAAGGATGGCGAGTGGGACGAGGGCGGCCTGACCACCGACCACACCATGCATGTCTCCGAGTGCGGCGGCATCTTCCATTACTGCCAGGAGGTCTTTGAGGGCCTGAAGGCCTACACCGCCGAGGATGGCAGCATCGTCTGCTTCCGTCCCGACATGAACGCTGAGCGCATGTATAACTCTGCCCAGCGCCTCGAGATGCCCCCGTTCCCCAAGGACAAGTTCGTTGAGGCCGTCAAGCAGGTCGTTTCTGCCAACGCTGCCTGGGTTCCGCCTTTCGGCTCCGGTGCGACCCTGTACGTGCGTCCGTTTATGATTGGCTCTGGTGACGTGATTGGCGTGGCTCCTGCTCCTGAGTACACGTTCCGCATTCTCGTGACTCCGGTCGGTCCGTACTTTAAGGGCGGCCTTAAGCCCGTTAAGCTGCGCGTTTCCGAGTATGACCGTGCAGCCCCGCATGGCACCGGCAACATCAAGGCCGGCCTGAACTACGCCATGTCTCTCAAGCCCACGATGGAGGCCCATCGCGAGGGCTATGCCGAGAACCTGTATCTTGACTCCGAGTCTCGCACCTATGTCGAGGAGACCGGTGGCGCCAACGTCCTGTTCGTGAAAGAGGACGGCACCCTCGTCGTTCCGCAGTCGCACACCGACTCGATCCTGCCCTCCATCACCCGTCGCTCGCTCGTTCAGGTCGCTCAGGACCTGGGTATGACTGTTGATCAGCGTCCCGTCGAGTGGGCCGAGGTCAAGGCCGGCACCTTTGTCGAGTGCGGTCTGTGCGGCACCGCTGCTGTTATCTCCCCGGTCGGCGAGATTGACAACAAGGTTTATGGTGCCGACGAGACCGTGACCTTCCCGGCTGGCTGCACCGAGATCGGCCCTGTTATGAAGAAACTTCGCGAGACCCTGACTGGTATTCAGTCTGGTGCTGTCGAGGATAAGCACAACTGGGTTTACACCGTCGCGTAAGCTGTCTTGTATGTTCGGCCCGAGGGCGACCTTCCTTTCCGGCGCGTCCTCGGGCATGAAAGAACCCCCGCTGCGCAC
>NZ_JBNPLM010000022.1:0-35795 GCF_050313495.1 Collinsella sp. SGI.178
TGCGCTATATACAAGCTGTGCCTTGTGAACGGACTCTTCCTTTGACTCTCTTACTGTTTGGCTGTTTTTTGAACCGTCGCTTTGTATTTGCGCGATAATTACTCGCATTGACGTTAGGGAGGGCTTGATGTTTACCGTTTTCGTTTTGGGCAATATTGCTTCGGGTAAATCGACTGCCTGCCGCTTTCTGGAATCTCGCGGAGCCCTGCTTATCGATTTAGATGTTCTTGCCAAATCGCTGTACGTACCGGGGTCGGATATCGTCAATGCTCTTGCTGAAGAGTTTGGCTGGGATATTTTGGACGAGGATGGCGGTGTTCGACGTAACGTTCTCGCTTCTCGAGCTTTTGTTTCTCCCGATACGGTTGCAAGGCTCAATAGTATTGTTCACCCCGCTCTCATTGAGCAGCTTTCGCTGAGGATTCTCGATCCTGCTTGCTGTACGGTTTCGTCCCCCCGCTATCCCTTTGCGGCGGTCGAAGTATCTGCTCCGACTGGCTTTGAGGACGCCTTTGGCCTTGCGGATGAAATTATGGTTGTTAGCGCTCCTTTAGCGGTCCGTCGCGAACGCGCTATTCACCGTGGTATGGAGCCATCCGATTTTGATGCTCGCTGTGCTTGCCAACCCGATGAGTCTTCGCTTTGCAGTCTCGCCACGACCGTGATTGATAACGCAGCGGGCGACAGATCGCTCTTTGAACAACTGGACGCGTGGCTTGCTCGCCATGGCCTTATGGATGCTATGGATAAGGAGACGACAGATGCCTAAGACGCGTTTCTTTACGTGGTATCGCCTTGTGCCGCTGGTTGTCGTTTTCGTCTTTGGCCTTATCTCGCTCGTTTACTCGTGTGCTCCCGCCGCTTTCTTTAAACCGTTCTATCCGATTGACTATGAGGCGTATGTAAAGCAGTCCAGTATTTCGCATAATCTCGATCCGTATCTGGTGTGTGCCGTCATCAAGTCGGAATCAAACTGGGATCCCGAGGCGGAATCAAATCAGGGCGCCCAAGGTCTCATGCAACTTATGCCCGAAACCGCTCAGGATATGATCGCTAAGGGCCTTGTCGACGGGGACGAGTATTCAGCCGATGACCTGAATGACCCCGCTTCGAATATCGAATTTGGGTGCGCGTACCTCTCATACCTGTTGACGTATTTCAATGGGTCGACGGATAGCGCTATTGCTGCTTACAATGCCGGAATGGGCAATGTCGATGGGTGGGCGCAGCAAAACACATCGTTCCATAACGCGATTGCCTTTCCCGAGACGCAAGCCTATTTGATTCGTGTCAATAATGCCTGGGTTCGCTATAAGACCCTCTATCCCGACCGGTTCGTATAGGACTATGCCTGCCGCCTGCGTATACTGCAGATGTATGAGTTAGGAGTATCCATGGCGGATTTTGAAGTTGAGCGTGTTGGCGGAGAGCTCAAACGTTTTGGCGTTGAGGGCTCCGAGGTACCGTTTGAGGTCGTGTCTCCCTATGAGCCTGCAGGTTCACAGCCTAAGGCCATTGAGTCGCTTGTGCAGGGTGTGAGGGACGGAGACCGCTATCAGGTTTTGCTTGGCGTGACCGGCTCGGGCAAGACCTTTACCATGGCCAAGACCATCGAAGCTCTCGGTAAGCCAACGCTGGTCATGGCCCCCAACAAAACCCTCGCCGCCCAGCTTGCGAGCGAGCTCAAAGAATTCTTTCCCAACAACGCCGTGGTCTACTTCGTCTCGTACTACGATTACTATCAACCCGAAGCGTATGTGCCGCAAAGCGATACGTATATCGAGAAGGATGCTTCGATTAACGAAGAAGTCGAGATGCTTCGACATCAGGCGACCGCCTCGTTGCTTTCTCGACGCGATGTGATCGTCGTTGCTTCGGTGTCCTGCATCTATGGCATCGGCTCTCCTGAGGACTATGCGGGGCTGGCGCCGAATGTCGACAAGAAAGTACCGCTCGAGCGCGATGACTTTATCCATGCGCTCATCGACATTCAGTACGACCGGAACGACTATGACTTGGCGCGTGGCACCTTCCGCGTGCGCGGTGATGTTGTCGATGTGTATCCGCCCTATGCCGAGCATCCGTTGCGATTTGAGTTCTTTGGCGATGAGGTCGAGCTTATCGCCGAAATCGATGAGGTTACCGGTGAGATGCTTCGTGAGTATGAGGCTATTCCTGTGTGGCCGGCATCGCACTATGTGACCGAGAAGCCCAAGGTCAAGGCGGCCTTGAAGTCGATCAGCGAAGAGTGCGAGAAGCGCGTGGCGGAGCTCAAGGCGACCGACAAGTTGCTCGAGGCGCAACGTCTACAGCAACGGACCGATTATGACCTCGAGATGCTCGAGACGATGGGCTTTTGCAACGGCATCGAGAACTACTCGCGTCATCTGGACGGGCGTAAGCCGGGTGAACCACCGTTTACCCTAATCGATTACTTTCCCAAGGACATGCTCTGCATCATAGACGAGAGTCATGTGACGGTGCCGCAAATTCGTGGCATGCATGAAGGCGACCGTTCGCGTAAAGTGACCCTGGTGGAGCACGGCTTTCGCCTGCCCTCGGCGCTCGACAATCGCCCGCTTCGTTTCGATGAGTTTGAGGCGAGAATCCCCCAGTTCATCTACGTCTCGGCCACGCCGGGCGACTACGAGCTGCGGGTGAGCCAAAACGACGTGGAGCAGATTATTCGTCCGACCGGCCTGCTCGATCCCAAGATCGACGTGCGTCCCGTTCGCGGTCAGATTGACGATCTTGAGGACGAGATTCGCGAGCGTGTTGCCCGCAAGGAGCGCGTGCTGGTGACCACGTTGACCAAGCGCATGGCCGAGGACCTGACCGACCATCTACTTGATGCGGGCATTAAGGTCAATTACATGCACTCTGATACGGCGACAATGGACCGTGTCGAGATCCTGCGAACGCTGCGCGAGGGCAAGATCGATGTTCTCGTTGGCATCAACCTGCTTCGCGAGGGCTTGGATCTTCCCGAAGTCTCACTGGTGGCAATTCTCGATGCCGATAAGGAAGGCTTCTTGCGCAACCGCCGTTCGCTGATTCAGACGATTGGCCGTGCGGCCCGTAACGCCGATGGCGAAGTCATCATGTATGCAGACGTTGTGACCGATTCGATGAAAGCGGCCATCGAGGAGACGCGGCGCCGTCGCGAGATTCAGATGGCATATAACGACGAACATGGCATTGTGCCCAAGACAGTGCGCAAGGCCATCAACGACATCTCAAGTTTTATTGCCGAGGCCGAAAAAACTGTGGGCTCCAAGGGACGCTCGAAGGGCGACTCTCTTGGCCATGGCGCATTCTATACGCCCGATGAAAACGGCGAGGGCGGTGTGCCGGAAACGGTGGCGCCCGAGCAGACACTTGCGGAGCAGTTGGAAGAACTACCGCATGACGAGCTTGTACGGATCGTCGAAACCATGGAAGAGGATATGCGTAACGCTTCTGCCGCCATGGACTTTGAGGAGGCGGCGCGCCTGCGTGATGCTGTCGTTCAGATTCGGGCGATGCTCGAGGGTGCGTCTGAGAACGAGACGATCGAGCGCTTGCGTTCGCAGGCCCGCAAGGGTTCCACGTTCGCATCGGGCAGAAAACGACAGGGTGCACGGTTTAAGAAATAGCGAACAGGCCCCGAGCTCCATAGGGAGCTCGGGGCCTGTGTCTTTTGCGCGCTGGAATTCGTTCGCTAGAGGTCTGCGATCAGGGCTTCGGCACAACGGATACCGTCGGTGGCCGCGCTCATGATGCCTCCGGCATATCCAGCTCCCTCACCACAAGGGTAGAGGCCCGGGGTCGACACGGCATGGCACGTTCGGTCTCGGGTGACAGTGACCGGTGAGCTCGAACGAGTCTCCACGCCGGTAAGAACGGCATCGGGGCGGTCGTAGCCCCGTAGCTTTTTTCCGAGTAGGGGAAGTCCCAGGCGGAGCGACTCGACGATATGCTGCGGCAGGGCTTCGTCAATTGCCGTCCAGGTCACACCGAGCGGATAGGTGGGCTTTACCTTTCCGGGCGCCTTGCTGGCGCGTCCTGCGAGGAAATCTCCGACGAGTTGTGCCGGTGCGTTCCAGTTGGAACCGCCCAGGCGATAGGCGGCCGCCTCGCAGGCGCGCTGGAGCTCGATGCCGGCGAGCGGGTCATCGTCGGGAAGGTCCTCAGGCGTGACGTTAACGAGCAGAGCGGCATTTGCGTTACGGCCGTCGCGGGCATTGAGGCTGGCGCCGTTGACGCACAGGTGGCCCTGCTCGGAAGAGGCGGCGACAACCTGCCCGCCGGGGCACATGCAAAACGAGAACACGCTGCGGCCGTTGGGAAGATGAGCGACGAGTTTGTAGGGGGCTGCTCCGAGGGCAGGATGTCCCGCCGAGACTCCATATTGGGCTCGGTCGATGTCGCGCTGCGGATGCTCGATGCGAACGCCCATGGCAAAGGTCTTTTGTGCGAGGGCCACGTTGTGGTCCTTAAGGAGTTCAAAAATATCGCGAGCAGAATGCCCGCAGGCGAGGATAAGGTGCTTTGTCTCAATTGGCTCGTAAGCGGCGTCTTGGGACGATTGGACATCAATACCGGTGATGGCGCCAGACGCGTCGATGCGAATGTCGACGAGTTTTGTTCGATAACGAACGACACCTCCGAGCTGCTCGATGCGCTGGGATATAGCGGTAACAACCGTGGGAAGGATGTCGGAGCCAATGTGCGGCTTGGCATCCCACAGAATATCGCGGGGCGCACCCGCCTCGACGAAGGTTTCGAGGATGAGGCGATGGGCGGGATTTTTTGTTCCCGTATTGAGCTTGCCGTCCGAGAAGGTCCCCGCGCCGCCCAGACCAAACTGAATATTGCTCTCGGGGTCGAGGATACGCTCCTTTAGAAAGAGGTCGATCGCCTGCGAGCGGCGAAATGCCGGGTCGCCGCGCTCGATGAGCAAGGGCTTCAGACCCGCTTCGGCAAGGGTGAGTGCGGCGAAAAGGCCGGCACATCCGGCACCGACGACGACGGGGCGCTCTTTGGGTGCGCCGGAAACGGGGGAGGGGAATGAAGGCTCATCGTCTTCTATCGCGCGTACGCGCGAGCGGTCACGCTCGGCAACGCTGTCGACCGCTTCTCGCTCGAGGTGGGGACTAGTCAGCTCAACACGAAAGCTCAGGATAAAATGGACGTCTCGTTTTTTGCGAGCGTCGATTGACTTGCGGTGGAGCTCGATGGACTTGATCTCGGAGTCCTTGCAACGCAGGACGCGCTTGGCGAATCGCTTGCCAACAATGAGGCAGGCATTTTCATCGCCGGCTTCATCGAGTGACGCGTTGACTTGGGTGAGTTCGATCATCGAGGTCTCCTTAGAGGCAAGAAAGAGGCCGTCCGGTATCCCAGACGGCCCGAATGCGTTTTTGATTATAGACTGTGCGGCTACAGGCTGCTTGCAGCGCGAATGCCCGAGATCCAGGCCCACGCAAGGTTAAAGCCTCCGCAATCGGCGTCGATGTCGAGCGCTTCGCCGCAGACGTAAAGCGGGGCGTCGACAACGCTGCACGCGCGTAGACTGGGTGTTGAGATGCTCTCGACAGATACGCCACCACGCGTGACCTGCGCCGAGCGCTCCTCGGCTGTTCCCTCGGCGAGCAACTTAAAGTGCTTGAGGATCGAGACCAGGTGGACGACATCGTTGGAGCCTGGATGGCACTGCTCGAACGCTGTGCAGACGACGCGGGAGAGTTGCGGGGCGAGCATGCCGTCGAGCCAACGGGGATCGCGGGGCGAAAAGCCGCCGAGCAGCTTAACGCGCCTGTTAAGCATATCGAGCAACTCGTCTTTAGAGAGGTCGGGGAAAACGTCGAGCAGGATCGTATCGCCGCGCTGGATACGACGGGAGAGGTTGAAGACAGCGACGCCCGAGATACCGAAGGTTCGAAACAGTACTTCACCGTCTTCGTGCCAGAGCTCACTATGGTTACGGGTGAGCGTCAAGCGGGCGCGGACGCGCAGACCATCCAACGTCTTGAGTGCCGCCCGATCGCCGACGACCGTTGCCGATACGGGGCAGAGGATGGGGCGCAGCGAAGTGAGGGGGAGGCTAAACGTATCGGCGATACCGGTGGGGTTGCCACCCGTGGCGATAATTACGGCATGTGCCTCCAGGGCCTCGTTCTTGCGAGGGACATCGGCGAGCGCTTTCCGAAGCGAGCGGAGCTCCGATTTTCGGTCGCCGTGCTTTTTTGCCTTGAGCGCCCGCGCTGGACGGTTTATTTGGAGTGCCCAGCCTTCGGAAGCTTTGTGCGCCGAGGCAACGTTGGCTCCGCAGATTAAGGTGATACCCAGGCGGTCGCAAACGTTGAGAAGCGCGTCGCGTACCGATTCGGCGCGAAGGGAGCGCGGGTACAGCCGGCCTTCCTCGGAGGTTGTCATGATGCCCAGCGAGGAGAAGAAACCCATAAGCTCTTGTTCGGGCTGGGGGCCCATGACGGATTCGACGAATGCGGGGTGGTTATACCGCTGAGGATCAATCGATTCGTTGGAGAGGTTGCAGCGACCGTTGCCGGTCGCAAGGAGCTTAAGGCCGCAGGCGACATCGCGCTCAACGATGCAGACGCTTTTACCCGCGCGCGCGGCCGTGATGGCGGCGGCGAGGCCCGAAGCCCCGCCGCCGATTACCAGGACGTCATAGAAGGCGCTCGTGTTCACTTAGGCCTCGTCGGTCTCGTGCGGGGCAATGGCCTCGACGGCAGAGACGGCCTGGGGCAACATGCCGTCGGGCAGCGCAGTCTCGACCTCGCCCTTATCGCAGGCCTCGGCGAGTGCCGGATTAATGGGAAGCTGGCCCAAGATGTCGAGGTTATAGCGCTCTGCGACCTCGGGGAGCTTGCTCTTGCCAAAGACCTCGATCTTCTTGCCGCAGTCGGGGCACTCAATGTAGCTCATGTTCTCGACAATGCCCAGAATGGGGACGTTCATCTTCTCGGCCATGTTAACCGCCTTGGCGACGATCATCGAGACCAGATCCTGCGGGCTCGTGACGATGACGATGCCGTCGACGGGCAGCGACTGGAAGACGGTGAGCGCGACGTCGCCTGTTCCCGGAGGCATGTCGACCAGCAGGTAGTCGATGGGGCCCCACGAGGTCTCGCTCCAGAACTGCCTAATGGCGCCTGCGATGACCGGACCGCGCCAAAGGACGGGGTCGGTCTCGTTTTGGAGCAGCAGGTTGGAGCTCATGACCTTGACGCCGTGCTCGGAGATTTCGGGCAGCATAAGGTTGCCAAGGGCATGGACGTGGCGTCCGCTCATACCGAACATCTTGGGGATAGAGGGACCGGTGATGTCGGCATCGAGGACGCCGACCTTGTGGCCGTGACGGGCGAGCTCGGTGGCGATGGCACCGGTGACAAACGACTTGCCGACACCGCCCTTGCCGGAAAGCACGGCGATGACGCGTTTGACCTCGGACAGCGTGTTCTCCTCAAATTGCGACGGCGACGTTTGTCCGCCGGCGGCCTGTGCGTGCTCGCAACCCATGTATGACTCCTTTGTATATGTTGGGGCCGGGGCCCCGTGATGTGACACGAGCGTCATTGTACCCTCGTTTGCGAGCGGGAGTCATTTGTGATGCATTTGGGCCGAGCGTGCTTGCAATGCGATGGGCCCAAGCGAATGAGCGGGCTTACTGAACTTTGCTGGCGAACTCGAGGTATTGCATGCGCTGCAGCTTGTCGATCGTCGAGGCGTATGGGCTGTCTTCAGATTCCAAATCGTAGCGCAGCCCGTCGGCACCAAGATAGCCGGCGACATTGATGGTGGGCACATCTGACCTTGTTGCAAGCAGAGCCTTTTGATAGTCGGTGAGCGGGGCGCCGATCTTATTAAGGGTAATGGCTGCAATCTCGTTTGCCCCGACGGTGTCGTAGACGTTGAGCTCGGTATTGCCAGCGATTTCATAGTTAGCCCAGACGAAATAGGTCGACTGATAGATACGGAAAGCGTGGCTTGCCGTATCTTCCTGAGGGTACAGCTCGTCGTTGAGAGTCGCTGCGGCGCTCGGCTGATGGTCGCCAAAAAAGACAAGAACAACCGGTCTGCCGATATTGCGGAGCTCGTTGATAAAGTACTCGAGGTCCCGGTCGGATGCGTTGATGCAGGTAAGATAGGTGTTGAGCGCGCTATTGGCGCCCTCGCTGGCTCCCTCGACCCAATAGTTTGTCAGCTCTTCGGCGGGAACGGTGCCATAGTCGTAGCCGCCGTGATTTTGCATCGTGACGTCAAAGATGAACTGCGGGGCTTCGTCGGTTCTAAGCAGGTCGAGTATCTTGTCGTAGGTGGCGTAGTCGCATACGCCGGCATGGTAGCAGGGCGCACCTTCGAAATCGCCGATTGAAAGAAAGTCTCCAAAGCCCAGCTGCTGATAGATTTTATCTCGATGGTAGTTGACGGGGTTTTGCGGGTGCATAGCGGTAGCGGTATACCCAAGCTCTTTAAGGTCCTTTGCCAGGCTGTTGACGTCATTCATCTGATACAGCTGATAGGGGATTTTGCCTAATCCGACAAAGGCCGTTGTCGCTCCGGTCAAAAATTCGAATTCGGAGTTCGCCGTTCCGCCACCGGCGACCGAAGCGAACATGGTGCCGCGAACAAGCGTGTCGGGAAGCGAGTTGTAGAATGCGGGGCCGGTGTACCCGGCCGCCTGGAGCTGCTCAAAGCACGAAAGGTCGCTAAAACTCTCGTTCATGACGGCAACAATCGTCGGCTTGATTTCATTGAACTGGGCAACGGCCGCCGCGCGCTGCTCGCTCGAGCCATACGTGCTGTCGTAGGTGGCGGCGAGCTCCTGCTCGATGCTCTGCGCCTCATCGGGCGTATAGTCTTCGGGCTTCTCAATGGGCAACTCGTTGACCATTTCGGTGAACGAAGTGATAAAACCCTGAGACGCATACGTGGTGATGGGCTGCCAACGGTCAAATCCAAAATTCAGCGCCTGCTCCAAGTCGATGCTGGAAAAGCCCGAGAGCCCCACAACGGTCACTAGCAGAAAAGCGCAGAGGTTAGCGGCGATTGCGGGGAAGACATGGGTGGGCGTACGGAGCTTTCTCGGTCGGATAAGCGAAAGAAGCCCCAGGGAAATCTCTAACAGGGCTAGAGAGGTTACGATTCCGGCGGTAAAGGTAAACTCGTATCCCTCGCTCACTTCCATTGCGGTGCCAAGGGCCAAGATATCGCTTGGCAGGATGGCCTCGCCTTTAAACGTTATGACGAAGTGCTCGGCAATGCCAAGGATGCAACAGACGACGGGCACGAGGGCCATGACGCCTCCATGACGCTGTCCCAGCAAATAAAGGGAGAACAGAACCGTCGCGAGCAGCCCGACGGAAAACCCGAATGAGTTGGCGGGAATGCGATAGAACGTTTCGTTGCAGGCAATTTCGAGTGAAACGAACGAGAGCGCTGAAACAGCGGCGATGACAAGGATGTCACGGCAAATACAGGCAACCGTTCCCGTCGCAAGATCGGTTTGGTCGATAAGTCCCGAAACCAAGGGTTCGACAAGAAGTATGACGGCGGCAGCACCGAGCGCCGAATAAGAAAGGACCCATAGGGAACTGTCCTCATTTACGAGCAATTGATTCGTAATCCATGCAGCTACCATGCCGAGCGGAATGAGGAGCGTCGCGCACCAAAAGACGCGGGCAATGGGTGGCTTTTCATTGTGTTTAATTGAAAAATACACGCGCACGACGACGGTGGCCACGATAAGGACGGCGATGAATATGGGCAGATTGGCCATGTCGCTCGAAGTGATTTCAAGGGGGATATCTTCGGTCATGGACGTTCCTCTGTTACAGCAAATTAAGTTCAGTATTTGATTACTGTAACCTTTCCACGGCATTTCGAGAAACTAAGCGCCCGATACGCAAAGCTAAAGGTCTGCGAATCTTGTATTACGAACATCTGTGCGCGTCGAGTGCGCTAAACTCATCGACAGTATGATTCGATGCAATAGGAGGCAAGGAGCTTCCATGTCTGATTCTTCTATCGTTATTCGCGGCGCTCGTGAGCACAACCTCCGTGATATCGATGTTTCCATTCCGCGTGACCAACTCGTGGTCATTACCGGTCTTTCTGGCTCGGGCAAGAGCTCGCTGGCATTTGACACTATCTATGCCGAGGGCCAGCGTCGATACGTCGAGAGCCTTTCGAGCTATGCGCGCCAGTTCTTGGGCCAGATGGACAAACCCGACTTGGATTCAATCGACGGCCTTTCGCCGGCGGTGTCGATCGACCAAAAGACGACGTCTAAAAACCCTCGCTCGACGGTTGGCACCGTAACCGAGATTTATGACTATCTGCGCCTGCTGTTCGCCCGTGTGGGCACCCCGCACTGTCCCGAATGCGGCCGCGTCATTGAGCGCCAGACGACCGACCAGGTTGCCGACAAGGTCTTGGCGGCGGGGGAGGGTCGCCGCGCGTTTGTGCTGGCACCGGTGGTGCGCGGGCGAAAAGGCGAGTACACCAAACTGTTTGAGGACCTTCGCGCCGAGGGCTTTAGCCGCGTGCGTGTCGACGGTGAAGTGCGCTCGCTCGACGATCCAATCGATCTGGACAAGAAGTTCAAGCACGATATCGAGGTCGTGGTCGATCGCATCGTGATCCGTGAGAACTCTCTGGGCCGTATCGCCGAGTCCGTTGAGCAGGCGACCGCGCTGGCTCACGGCAATGTAAATGTGTACATGCTGCCCGATCGTGATGCTCCCGAGGGGACCGAGGGCGAGCTGCTGGAGTATTCGTTGGCCTTGGCGTGCCCGGAGCATGGACACTCCATCGACGATCTTCAGCCGCGTGATTTTTCGTTTAACGCTCCCTATGGCGCATGTCCTGAGTGCGACGGCCTGGGCTTTAAGAAAACCGTTGATGCCGAGGCGCTGATCGAGGACCCCTCGAAGTCCATTGCCGACGGAGTCTTTGGTAGCCTGTTTGGCAATTCGAACTACTACCCGCAGATTTTTGCTGCGGTCTGTAAACACTTTAAGGTAAGCGCCGATACGCCGTGGGAGGACTTGCCCCCTCGCGTGCGTCGTGCATTCTTGGATGGCCTGGGCGATACGAAGATCTCGGTTGACTACCAAAAGCTCGACGGACGTCGTAGCCAGTGGGATACCAAGTTTTCGGGCGTTCGCAACATCCTGTACGAACGCTATACCGAGACGACGAACGAGAACACCAAGGCGCGCTTGGAGAAGTACATTCGCGAGGAACCGTGCTCGAGCTGCCACGGCGCTCGTTTGCGCCCTGAGATGCTCGCCGTCACCGTGGGCGGCAAGTCCATTTACGAGGTTTGTTGCCTGTCGTGCCGTGAGTCGCTCGAGTTTTTTGAGGGCCTGGAGCTCACCGAGCGCCAACAGTTTATCGGCGGGCGCATCGTCAAGGAAATCCTGGAGCGCTTGCGTTTTCTGGTCGATGTTGGACTCGACTATCTGACGCTCGATCGTGCCTCGGCGACGCTTTCTGGTGGCGAGGCGCAGCGTATTCGCCTGGCAACGCAGATCGGCGCCGGCCTCATGGGTGTCCTGTACATTTTGGACGAGCCATCGATCGGACTTCATCAGCGTGACAACGAGCGCCTGATCAAAACCCTTGAGCGCCTGCGCGATATCGGCAATACCGTCATCGTCGTCGAACACGACGAGGACACAATCCGTGCCGCCGACTACGTGATCGACATGGGGCCCGGCGCCGGCGTCAACGGCGGACACGTAGTCGCGGCGGGAACGCCTGCCGATATCATGGCGTGTCCTGAGTCGATGACGGGCGCTTATCTGACCGGCAAACGAATGATCCGGGTGCCTGATGAACGGCGCAAGCCCGGTCGCGGCTGCCTTAAAATTACGGGCGCTCGAGCTAACAACCTCAAAAACGTTACTGCCAAGATCGAGTTTGGTACGCTTACGGTTGTTACCGGCGTGTCGGGATCGGGCAAGAGCTCCCTGGTTACCGACACCATTGCGCCTGCCCTTACGAATGCTATTCACCGTTCGACGCGCCCTGTGGGTCCGTATAAGAAAATCGAGGGCATCGAGTGTATCGATAAGGTTATCGATATCGACCAGTCGCCGATTGGCCGCACACCGCGTTCCAACCCTGCTACCTATATTGGCCTGTGGGATGATCTTCGCGCGCTGTTTGCGAGTACGCCGGAGTCGAAGGCGCGCGGCTACTCGCCGGGTCGTTTCTCCTTTAATGTGAGTGGCGGGCGCTGTGAGGCGTGCAAGGGCGACGGACAGATCAAGATCGAGATGCACTTCCTTCCCGATATCTACGTTCCCTGCGAAGTTTGCGGCGGTAAACGCTACAACCGCGAGACACTCGAGGTCACCTACCGTGGCAAGACCATCTCGGACGTGCTCGACATGAGCGTCACCGAGGCGCTGGCGTTCTTTGGGAATATCCCGCAGATTAAGCGCAAGCTTCAGACTTTGTATGACGTTGGCTTGGGCTATGTGAGTTTGGGGCAGCCTGCCACGACGCTTTCGGGCGGCGAGGCGCAGCGTGTGAAACTCGCCAAGGAGCTTCATCGACGCCAGACGGGCAAGACGTTCTATATTTTGGACGAGCCGACGACCGGCCTTCATTTTGAGGACGTCCGCCAGCTGCTCGATGTGCTGCAGCGCTTGGTCGATGCGGGCAACACGGTGCTGGTGATTGAACACAACCTTGATGTCATCAAGGTTGCCGACCGCCTGATCGATATGGGTCCCGAGGGCGGCAATGGCGGCGGAACCGTCGTGGTCTCGGGTACGCCGGAGCAGGTCGCGGCATGTTCGCAGAGTTACACGGGCAAGTTTTTGGCACCGCTGCTCAAGCGCGACCGCGAGCGTCAGGCACAACTCGACGCCCAGTAAAGAGACGCCGTCGTACGAGAAGCGCCACCGATTCCTTTCGATTCGGTGGCGCTTCTGTGTGTCGAGATGACGTATGCGGCTAAATTGGACATATACTTAGGCGTTACGTTCGAATGCGAGGGAAGGGACATGCCATGGCAAAGGCTGCAAAGACGCCGAAAACCAATGCGATGCGCGAGCTGGAAAACGCCGGCATCTCCTATATTCTCCATACGTATGAAGACGATGGCGATGAGTCGGTGGGTTTAGGCGTTGCAATTTTGGAACAACTTGGCGAGGAGCCTGGCCAGGGGTTTAAGACCTTGGTTTGCGTGACGCCGTCCAACGAACACGTTGTGTGCTGTATTCCCGTTGCCGACGAGCTTGACCTAAAGGCCGCAGCGCGCGCCGCTGGTGAAAAGTCGCTGACCATGATGCATGTCAAGGACTTGCTTGCCGCGACGGGGTATGTCCGGGGCGGCTGCAGTCCAGTCGGCATGAAAAAACGCTTTCGGACGCTGATCGATGAGACATGCGTCCTTTGGGATACCATTTTTATCTCAGGCGGTAAGCGTGGCTATCAACTTGAGCTTGCCCCCGACGACTTAGTTGCATTTTGCGGGGCGACGGTTGCCCCGATCACGAGAGAGGACTGAGCGATGCCGCAGGAAGAATCGAAGCGCGGAGCTCACTTTGCAAAGGGTTCGGCTTCTCAGACGCCCGCGCCTGAGGCTTCTTCGGTCGATGACCAGATTCGAAACGCTTGGTCCGTTGCTGCAGATCCAGGGGAGACGGCTGTGTATTTGCGTGCCGCCGGTGCCGGTACGGTGCCTCCCCGTACGATTCTCTCTTCGGCTCGTCCCGATGAGACGGCGGTGTTTTTGGCCGCGGCTCAATCCCGTGCCGGACGGATGCCTGACGCCGGGGCGTCTCGTGCGCCGCGTCCCGATGAGACGGCGGTGTTTTTGATGGCGGCTCAGGGAAAGGGCACACTGCAGGGTGTCCCAGCCGATCGTCCCGCGAGGCCTGCAACCGACGGTGATGGCGAGCAGTTGCTTTTGGATGACGAGTGGTCACCGCTCGGCTCGACCGATCCGGTCGAGGGCGTTGCTGTTGAGGACGATGATTGGGATCCTTTGTCGTTTTCTGGTCGAACCGCTGCCGCCAGGGAAGTTGACACGGTGTTTGGTAATAATGCCGTAGCTAACGATGACGCTTCGTTTGACAGCGATGTCACGCCTGTTGACGGAGCTTTTTCTGCCGATGATGCCGTTTTGGTCGACGACCCCTTCGCGATGATCGATGAGCCTGATATCGAGGTTGATTCTCGACAACACACTGAAGTCAGCCCCCAATCACAGGACGATGTAGATGATATGGGCTCGTCGGACTACTCTACGGTTGGCCGTTCTGCCGGCCTCATGACTGCACTGACCATTGTGTCGCGCGTCACCGGGTTTATCCGTACTTGGGCTATGGCTGCCGCCATCGGCATGTCGCTGCTCTCGTCTTCCTATCAGGTCGCCAACAACCTGCCCAATATGCTCTATGAGCTCGTGATGGGCGGTATGTTGGTTACCGCCTTTTTGCCGGTTTACATGGGCGTGCGTCGTGAGCAGGGTCGCGACGCCTCAAACGAATACGTAGGTAATCTGCTCGGCATCCTGCTTTTGCTGCTGGGCGGCATTTCGGTGTTGGGCACCGTGTTTGCTCCGGGCTTTATCTGGACGCAGTCGTTCCTTTCGGGCGATGGCGGAAGCATGGATACCGCTGCATTCATGTTCCGTTTCTTTGCCATTCAGATTTTGTTCTACGGCTTGGGCTCGGTGTTCTCGGGCGTTCTTAACGCGCATCGTGACTACTTTTGGTCGACGTTCGCCCCGGTACTCAACAATGTGATTGTCATTGCGAGTTTTATGGGCTTCGCTCCCGTATCTGCCTGCTTTGGTGAGCAGGCGGGCGTCGTTTTGATTTCGCTCGGCACGACGCTTGGCGTTTTTGTCCAGATGGCGTGCCAGATTCCCGCACTCGGTAAGCATGGTGTCCGGCCTCATATTCATATCGACTTTAAGGATCCTGCACTGCGACAGACGCTCGCGCTCGGCGTCCCGACGTTGCTCGCTACGGTATGCATGTTCGTGTCGACTTCCATTACCAACGCAGCCGCGCTGGTGGTGCAGCCCGAGACCGGTCCTTCTGTAATTGCCTATGCGCGCCTTTGGTACACACTGCCTTATGCCTTGATAGCCGCCTCGCTCTCGACGGCGCTTTATACCGAGCTTTCGCACGATGCCCAGGAAAAGGATTATGACAGCGTGCGCGTTGGTATCTCGCGCGGCGTGGCCCAGATGCTCTTCTTCCTGATTCCTTTCGCGCTATATCTCATTGTGTTTGCCCGTCCGCTCAACATGATTTATTGCGCCGGCAAGTTCGACGAGTCGGGTGTGGCGCTTGTGTCCGAGTTTCTGGTTTATCTGGCGCTCTCCCTGCCGCTCTACGGCGTGGTCGTGTTGATGCAGAAGAGCTTCTCGGCGTTGCTCGACATGAAGCCTTATAGTCGCTATTGCCTATACTCTGCTATCGGTCAGGCTGGTTCGGTTCTGCTGTTTGGTGTGGTGCTGGGCTATGGCATGCCTGCGATTGCGATGTCGTATGTTGTCGACTATGTGATTCTGGTCGGCTGTTCGCTGTGGTGGCTGCGTCGTCGTCTGCAGGGTCTTCAGGTTAAATCTATTCTGCACGGCTGCTTCTATGGCCTTTTGCTCGGCGGCCTGGGTGCCGCAGCGGGTGCCGGCGTTTTGTGGGCGCTCGAGAGTTTTGTCGGAGCGCTTGGCGGATCGATTCTTATTACCTTGGGCTATGTTTGCATCGCGGGCATGGTTTCGCTTGCCGTGACTTTTGGCCTTGCCGTCCTTCTAAAGATGCCTGAGGTCTCCGCTCTTCTTCGCCGCAGGTAGGCAGTCGTGGCAGGTCATGACAACATTCCAACGCTTGCCGAACAGGTTTCGCGTGTGCCCATGCAGCCTGGCTGCTACCTTTGGAAAGATGCCAAGGGCGATGTCATTTACGTTGGCAAGGCTAAAAATCTGCGCTCGCGCATGCGTCAATATGTGACGCTGCAGGACGAGCGCCAAAAGATTCCACTGATGATGCAGCTGGTTGCGAGCTTTGACTATATCGTTGTCGAGAACGAGCACGAGGCGCTGGTGCTCGAGCGCAACCTGATCGGTCAATATCATCCGTACTTTAATGTCGACCTTAAGGACGATAAGAGCTATCCCTTTATCGCTATCACCAAGAGCGATCTGTTCCCAGCTATTAAATATACTCGTGAGCGTCATAAGCCGGGAACGCGTTATTTTGGTCCCTACACCGACAGCCGCGCGGCGCGCGAGACCATTGATACGCTGCGCAAGGTAATCCCGATCTGCTCGGCTTCTTGTGCGGAATGGCGTCGATGCCGCCGTATCGTCGAGTCCCACAAGGGCGAAGAAGATATCGTCAATATGATTTGCGCTCAAAACGGGCGTCCCTGCTTTGACTTCCATGTTGGCCGCGGTCCGGGGGCATGCGTCGGTGCGATCTCTCCAGCCGACTATGCTAAAAACGTTAAACGCGTCGAGCGATTTTTGTCGGGCCATCGTAAAGATGTCGTTGATGAGCTTACATCCGAGATGACGGACGCCGCCGAAGCGCTCGATTTTGAGCGGGCGGCGCGCGTCAAGCGTCGCTTGGAAGTTATTAGGGGCTTGGACGACCGACAGCAGGTCGTTTTTCCGTCGAGTGTCGATCTCGATGTGATTGGTTTCTATCGAGAAGAGACCATTTCGGCCGCCTGCGTGTTTGTTGTGCGCGAGGGGCGAACGGTTCGAACCTGTGAGTTCATTCTCGATAAGGGCCTGGATGTCGATGAAGAGGAGCTTCAGTCGGGCTTTCTCAAGCGCTATTACGACGAGACGGCTGATATTCCAGCCGAGGTGAACCTTTCCGTCGAGCTTGAGGATGCGGAGGCGCTAGGGGAATGGCTTTCGGACAAGCGCGAGCGTTCCTGTCATCTCCATAGGCCTCAGCGTGGCGAAAAACACCGGTTGCTCGATATGGCATCTAAAAATGCGCGTCATGCCCTCATGCGTTATATGATGCGCACGGGATACGCCGACGATCGCACCAATCGAGCGCTCCTGGAGCTTGAGAGCGCCTTGGCGCTACCTGCGCCGCCAATGCGAATCGAGTGCTTCGATATCTCTACGCTTCATGGCACCTTTACGGTCGCCTCGATGGTGGTGTTTACCAACGGCCACGCCGACAAGAGCCAGTACCGCCGCTTTAAAATCCAGGCCGAATTGGACGAGGCGAACGACTTCGTTTCGATGTCCGAGGTTTTGGGGCGTCGCTATGCTCCCGAGCGGATGGGCGACGAACGTTTTGGCTCGCGCCCCGATTTGCTCGTTGTCGACGGCGGCAAGCCGCAATTGACGGCTGCAATTAAGCAACTTGAGGCCCTTGGGCTCGATATACCAGTTTGTGGTTTGGCAAAGGCCGATGAGGAGGTTTTCGTGCCTTGGGACGAGACTCCTGTCGTACTTCCGACCGGGTCTGCGTCGCTCTATCTCATCAAGCAGGTGCGCGACGAATCGCACCGTTTTGCCATCACGTTCCATCGCGAATTGCGCGATAAAGCCATGACGGTTTCGGTACTCGATGACGTTCCAGGCGTGGGACCCACTAGAAAACGTGCAATTATGCGCCATTTTGGCTCGATGAAGCGGTTGCGCGCGGCGAGTGAGCAAGAGATCGCGGAAGTTCGCGGCATACCTGCCGATGTTGCCAAGGCGGTCCACGAGGCGCTCGTTGCATGGAATGCCGAGCGCGCCGAGGCAGCGGCTGGCCATTCCGATAGCTAAACACGAGCCTAAACAACTGATATACATGATTGCGCGATTTTCAACCATTTATTTCGCCATGATTGCCTGCTGGTTTCGGGTTTTATTAACGCTAAAACGTTTGACTAACCCAAGCGAAAACCCTGCTATCCTGCGGGTTGACGAAGACTGATATCTCACCTCGCCGATACATACTGTCTGCTGTATCGTTTGTCAACGAATTCGGTGAACGGTAGTAAATACCGTTCAAGCGTATGTATGTATCGGTCGCCGAGCGCGGCACCTCAGTTGGGTTTGTCGGTAGGTAAGGTATATATCGTCCGCAAGTTGCGCGGGGGCAAGTTTAGGTGCTCCCGGGTAAGATTCTCTATTGATAGGAGAAGACATGGCCATCATCAATAAGGGTATGTCCAGGCGTTCGTTCCTTGGCCTCACCGGCAGCGTCGCTGCTGTCGCCGGCTTTGGTCTCACTGGCTGCGGTGGCAGCTCTAGCGACGAGGGTTCCGCTCCCGCCGATTCCGCCAACCGTGGCGGCGGCGTGATCACCGCCGGTTCCGCTTACGCTCCGTCCAGCTTCGACCCCGCCAGCACCGGCTCCGCCGTGGGCCTGGGCGCTAACTGGCACGTCGTCGAGGGCCTCTACGGCATCGATTACCACGACTACAGCACTTTCAACGAGCTCGCCACCGATGATCCCAAGTCCGTGGACGACACCACCTTCGAGGTCACCATCCGCAAGGGCGCCAAATTCTCCGATGGCACCGAGGTTACCGCTGACGACGTCGTCGCCTCCTACACCGCTTGCGCCGCTTCTGCCACCTACGCTCCGTTCTTCCAGCCTTTCGAGTCCATCGAGGCCAAGGATGCCAGCACCGTGACGGTCAAGACCAAGGTCCCCAACTTCTCCCTGCTCAAGGATCGTCTGGCCATCATTCGCGTTACTCCTGCCGCCCAGAGCGAGGAGGATCGCGCCAAGCAGCCGATCGGCTCCGGCCCCTGGATGTACGATTCTATCTCCGATACCGAGATCACCCTGGTTCCCAACCCCGAGTACAACGGTGAGTATGCTGCCGAGGATAAGAAGATCCAGTACAGCATCCTGACCGACCCCACCGCTCGCGTCACCGCTCAGCAGGAAGGCTCCACGCTCGTCATGGAGCTCGTTACCGCTGACGCCGTCGACCAGCTCGAGGGCGCCGGCTGCAAGATCGACAACGTCCAGGGCTTCGGCACCCGCTTCATCATGTTCAACGTCGCCAAGGAGCCTTGGAACGACGTCAAGGTCCGTCAGGCTGTCATGTATGCGCTCGACACCGAGAAGATGATCAGCAACACCTTCGCCGGCCTTGCTACCGCTGCCAGCTGCTACCTGCCCAAGAGCTTCACCAACTATCATGAGGCCTCCACGGTGTACAAGACCGACGCCAAGAAGGCCAAGAAGCTTATCGAGGAGTCCGGTATCACCCCGGGCGCCATTACCCTGCGCACCACCGATAACGAGCAGATCAAGGGTATGGCTGCCCAGGTCAAGAACGACCTCGACGCTCTCGGCTTCGATGTGACCATCCAGACCGATACCTCGCCGGCCACCTATGCTGCCATCGACGGCGGCGAGGCCTACGATATCCTCCTTGCCCCTGGCGATCCTTCCTGCTTCGGCGCAGACCCCGACCTGCTGCTCAACTGGTGGTACGGAGACAACGTCTGGATGCAGACCCGTTGCCCGTGGAAGGAGTCCGCTGAGTGGCAGAAGCTCCACGGCCTTATGGACGAGGCTCTTGCCGCCGAGGGCGACGAGCAGCAGAAGAAGTGGAACGAGTGCTTCGACATCATCGCCGACAACGCCGTTCTGTACCCCGTTGTCCACGTTAAGACCGTCTCCGCTTCCTGGAACGACCCGTCCACTGCGCCCAACGGCGAGGCCCTCGATGGCTTCAAGGGCATCGGCACGACGAGCATGTCCTTTAAGGGTGTCGCGACCGTCAAGGCGTAAGACTCGCTTGAGTCTATATGCAGGATGTCGGCCGTTGGGACCGTATCCTCATAGTTGAAACAAAGACCCGGGCGGCAACGATGTCGCTCGGGTCTTGTAATGAGTGTCCGTACTCATATACCAGTTGGTCCTACCGACAAAAGAAAGGGGAGAGAACGTGAACAACTTTCTACGTTTGATTGGAAGGCGTCTCGTGGCGCTGCCGATCATGGCATTGGGCGTCACCGTCCTGGTGTTCTTCCTTATGTCGTTCTCCAAGACCGACCCCGCCTACACGGCGTTGGGTGACGGTGCCTCGCCCGAGGCGGTTGCCGAGTACCATGAGAAGTATGGTCTGGACGACCCCTGGCCCGTGCGCTACGTGCGCTATATGGGCAATTTGATCCATGGCGACATGGGCACCTATGGTGCTGCTCGCAACTCCGTTGCCAAGCGCATCTCCACGGCCCTACCCGTCACGATGCAGCTGACCTTCATCGGTCTTGCCATCGGTGCGGTCGTATCGTTTTTGCTCGGCGTCATCGCGGCACTGTATCGCGATAAATGGCCGGACCAAGTGATCCGCGTCTTTTCCATCGCCGGCTTGGCAACCCCGTCGTTCTGGCTTGCCGTTCTGTTGATCCTGCTGTTCTCTTCCTACCTTAAGGTACTCCCGGCATCGGGTGCCCTGCCGCACTTCACCACGAATCCGGCTGGCTATCTGGGACGCATGATCATGCCCGCCATCGCCTTGGCATTTCCGCTGACGGGTCAGATGACTCGTATCGTGCGTACCGCCATGGTCGAGGAGCTCGACAAGGACTATGTCCGTATGGCTCGCGGCGCCGGCGTTCCCGAGAAGGTCGTCGTCGGCATCAACGTTCTTCGCAACGCGCTGATCACCCCGGTCACCACCCTCGGTCTTAAGATTGGCTATCTCATGGGCGGCGCCGTCGTCATCGAGGTCATCTTCAACCTCCCCGGCATGGGTACTGCGATCCTGCAGGGCGTTCAGGGCAACGAGGCGAACCTGGTTCAGGGCGTCGTCATCGTCGTTGCTCTTGCCTTCATCATCATCAACATCGTGGTTGACATGCTCTACCTGCTCATCAACCCGCGCATCAGGACGGTGTAGATTATGGTAAAGATTCGAGAGAAGCAAACCGAGCAGCTCGAGAAGGCTGCCTCCAAGGGGCTCAAGCTCGGTGGCTGGAAGAAGATGACGCTGTCTTCTAAGATTGCCGCCATCGTGCTGGTGCTGGTCGCCCTGACTGCGATTCTTGCCCCCGTTCTTGCCCCCTATAGCCCGGTCGAGATCTTTACGGCTCGCCAGGCTCCCGGCAACGGGTTTATCTTCGGAACCGACGACAAGGGCCGTGACATCCTTTCGCGTATGCTCTACGGTGGCCGTTACTCGCTGATCATCGGCTTTGGTGCTACCGCTATGGCTCTGGTCTGTGGCTCCGTTGTCGGTGCTCTTGCTGCGGTTTCGCGCAAGGCCGTCTCCGAGACGATTATGCGCATCCTGGACATCATCATGTCTGTCCCGGGTATCGCCCTCGCAGCCGTCTTCGTTTCCATCCTGGGCAACTCCGTGCCGTCGATTATCTTTGCGATCGGCTTTATGTACACCCCGCAGATCGCCCGTATCGTGCGTGCCAACATCGTATCCGAGTACGGTGAGGACTATGTCCGCGCGGTCATCGTCTCCGGCGCCAAGGCTCCGTGGATTCTGATCAAGCACGTTCTTCGTAACTGCATTGCCCCGATCATGGTCTTCACCGTCACCCTGGTCGCCGACGCCATCATCTTCGAGGCTTCGCTGACCTTTATCGGCGCTGGCATCCAGGAGCCCACTGCTACGTGGGGCAACATCCTCGCCGACGCCCGCGGTGGCGTGCTCGCCGGTCGTTGGTGGCAGGCGCTGTTCCCGGGTCTGGCCATCATGATCACCTGCCTGGCGCTCAACATCCTCTCCGAGGGCATTACCGACGCTATGGCCGCTGCTCCTTCCGCCGCTCTGGATCCGACCGATTCCTCCAAGCGCCGCGAGGCCGACCTGCTGGTCTCCGACCCCGTTCGCGCCTACAAGGAGCAGGCCCAGTCCCTGTCCGCCCGTCTTGGCGCCCTGCGCGATGTCGAGCTCAAGCGTAACGACCGCCATGTGCCCGATGAGTCCGTTGAGCCGATTCTTTCGGTCCGCGATTTCTGCATCCAGTTTGAGCACCACGGTGATATCAACGTGGTCGACCATGTCAACTTTGACGTCCGTCCCGGCCAGACCATGGGCCTGGTAGGCGAGTCCGGCTGCGGTAAGTCCATCACCACGCTGGCCATCATGGGCCTGACCGATGAGGACGAGCATCTTTCCGGCGAGGTCCTCTGGGAGGGTCGTGACCTGCTCAAGATGAGCAAGAAGGAGTGGTTCGGCCTGCGCGGTACCGATATCGCCATGGTCTATCAGGACGCCCTGTCTTCGCTCAACCCCTCTATGCTCATCTCCGCCCAGATGAAGCAGCTCACCAAGCGCGGCGGCACCCGCAGCGCCGAGGAGCTCCTGGAGCTCGTCGGCCTCGATCCCAAGCGTACGCTCGAGAGCTATCCGCACGAGCTTTCCGGCGGACAGCGTCAGCGCGTTCTGATCGCTATGGCCCTTACCCGCGACCCCAAGCTGGTCATCTGCGACGAGCCCACGACCGCTCTGGACGTTACCGTCCAAAAGCAGGTCATTAAGCTGCTCAACGATCTTCAGGCCAAGCTCGGCTTTGCCATGATCTTCGTTTCGCATGACCTGGCGTTGGTCGCCGAGGTCGCCCATAACATCACGGTTATGTACGCCGGTCAGGTTATCGAGCAGGCGCCCACCAAGGAGCTGCTCACCAACCCGATTCACGAGTACACCCGCGGTCTTCTGGGTTCCGTTCTGTCCATCGAGAGCGGTTCGGGCCGCCTGCACCAGGTGCCCGGCGCCGTCCCCAGCCCGCGCGATTTCCCCAAGGGCGATCGCTTCGCGCCCCGCTCAAGCCATCCGCACATCGGCCTGGACACCCGTCCGGTCTTCAAGCGCGTGCCCGGCACCGAGCACTTCTATTCCGAGCTCCCCGATGAGGTGCTCAAGGCAAATGGTTTGACCCCTCATGCGGAGGTGATGTAGATGAGCGAGACTGCGGTCAACGGCGTCGAGCCGATTATCTTCCTTGACGATGTCCACGTCACCTTTAGGACCCGTACCGGTTCGATCCTGCACCCCAATCTGGTTCATGCCGTCCAAGGCGTGACCATTAAGCTCATGCCCGGTCAGACGATCGGCATCGTCGGCGAGTCCGGTTGCGGCAAGTCCACCACTGCTAATGTCATGTGCGGCCTGCAGGCCCCCACGAGTGGCAAGGTCTACTTTAAGGGCAAGGACGTCACCAAGCGTACTGCCGAGGATCGTCGTCACATGGGCCGCGTCATCTCGGTCGTGTTCCAGAACCCCGCGACGGCACTCAACCCTCGCATGGTCGTTCGTGAGCAGCTGCTCGACCCCATGCGCGTCCACAACCTGGGTACCGAGGCCGAGCAGGAGAAGCGCGTTAAGGAACTCCTGGAGCTCACCGGTCTGCCCAGCTCTGCCGCCGAGGTTCTTCCCGGCCAGCTTTCGGGCGGTCAGCGCCAGCGCGTGGCAATTGCCCGTGCCCTGTCGTTGAACCCTGACGCCATCATCGCCGACGAGCCCACCTCGGCTCTGGACGTTTCGGTCCGCGCGCAGATCCTCAACCTGTTGACCGATCTTAAGAAGGAGCTCGGCCTGGCCATGGTGTTCATTAGCCATGACATCCAGACGGTCCGCTACATCTCTGACGACATCATCGTCATGAACGGCGGCAAGATCGTCGAGCAGGGCGAGGCCAAGCAGGTCTTCCAGAACCCGCAGGACCCCTACACCAAGATGCTGCTCGGTGCTGCGCCGTCGCTGCTGCACCCCAAGCTTGGCGAGTAGGTTCGCTTTCCCTCCTGTGCGCCCGGCTCCCTTGCCGGGCGCACCCTCGTTGCGATTTCGAAAGGTTGGGTTCACGAGCCATGCCAAGCGCTCAGGAGCTACAACAGCAATTTGGTGGTTATCGGGGCGCCATGCCTCGTCCATCAGATTTCGATCTCTTTTGGAACGACCGCATGGCCGAGGCTGACGCCGTCGAGATCGACTATTCGGTCGAGACGGCATCGATTGCCGATGCTGCGACCTGCCAGTTTTTTGACCTCTGGTATACCGGCATGTGTGGCGCCCGCCTGCATGCCAAGTATCTCAAGCCGGTTTCGGACGAGTCCGTGCCGCTGGTGCTACAGTTCCACGGCTATCCGGGCGCAAGCCGCAGCTGGTTCGAGCAGGCATCGTTTGCGGGTATGGGCATGGCACTTGTCGCCCTCGACTGCCCCGGTCAGGGTGGCCCCTCCGCGGATATTGGTGGATTTGAAGGCACAACGGTTGCCGGGCATATCGTTGCCGGTATCGACGGCGACCCGGCCAATCTCTACTACGTACGCTTGCATCAGGATATCCGCATTCTGTGCCGCATTGTTCGCGAGCTCGAGGGCATCGATCTTGCCCGTGTTTTTGTGAACGGTGCGTCGCAGGGCGGTGGCTTGGGCATTGCGACCTGCGCGCTTAACAGCGAGCTTATCAATCGTGCCGCCATCCTCTATCCTTTCCTGTCGGATTTCCGCCTGGTCTGGGATTTGGATGCCGACGACATTGCCTACGAGGGCCTGCGCTATTGGTCTCGCTGGTTTGACGAGGACTCGACTCGTATTGACGAAGCCTATGCCAAGCTGGCGTATTTCGATTCCAAGAACTTTGCCCCCATGGTCAAATGCCACGTGCTGTTTGGCACGGGAACGGCTGATATCGTCTGTCCCCCGGCGACGCAGTTTGCGGTCTACAACAACCTGACCTGTGAGAAGCGCCATGAGTTCTTTGAGGGTTTTGGCCACGAGGAGATTCAGGATTTTGACGATCTGATCATTCCGTTTTTCTGCAAGGAAGGGGAGGCTCATGTCTAAGTGCGAGAGCAATGTCAATGAGCTGATTGACCCCGAGCTTGCGGGGATCTCTGGGACGGTTTCGTCAAGGCTCTCCGATTTCCGTGATTGGCGCGGCGATGCCTTGGCGGATGTTTCCGAGTTGGAGGCAGCTGCTTCGGACCTTGAGGTTTGCGGACTGACTGTCACGGCGATTGATTTCGCCAATCCGTGCGCGTGCTACTCCGAGGTTTCCTTTGAACTTGCCGGGGAAGTCGTACACGGCCGTTTGATTGAGCCCTCAGGTTGCGCCCGGGCATCCGAGCTTGTGCCGCTATGCCTGATGTTTCACGACATCGACCGACCCGTACGTGGATGGCATCACATGACGAGGTTTGCCGCCATGGGATATGCCGTGCTTGCGCTGGACGACGATGTGATTGGGCTCAGCGAGCTGCAGCAGGGGGTTACCTCGCCCGTTTTTGTTGAACGCGTCCGCTGGGGCTGTGCAATGGCAAAGGTCGCGCGCAATCTTGATGGCATGGACCCCGACCGCATCTTTGCATGGGGCGAGGGCCTTGGCGGTGGAGTCGCGCTTGCGGTTTCTGCTCTGGACGAGCGGGGCCTTGCCTGCACGGCGGTTGCCAATCCGCTTCCCGGCGGCCTCGAAGCGCTGTCGTCTCGGGTGCGCGGATCGGTACTCATGGGTACATCGCTCATGGATACCGTGAGCGATCCCAAGGGCCAGTTTGCCGTATTCAACGGTCTTGAGTGTGACCGGAGGCATATTATCTATGCCAAATATGCTCACGAACGCATCAATGCGTTCGAAAACGAAGTCGTCGACTTCTTTAACCAAGCGTTCTACCTGTGTTCTTTGGCCTAGACGGCCTGGACACTGCCAACAAGAGTGGGCGGCATAGGGCCACCCGCCAGACAACTAAGGAGATTCTTGTGGCAACTCAGAAATTCACCGGCGTTATTCCTCCCGTCGTTGTTCCCGATACCGAAGATCACCAGCTCGACGTTGCCTCCTTTGAGCGCAGCATCAACCGCATGATCGACGCCGGCGTCGATGGCCTGTTCTTCCTGGGCTCTTCGGGTGAGGTCGTTTTCTCCACCGACGAGCGTCGTCGACAGATCATCGCCGAGGCCGTTCGAATCGTCGACCACCGCGTTCCTGTTCTGGTCGGCATCATCGATACCGAGACCGAGCGCATGATTGAGCACGGTAAGGTTGCTCAGGAGCTGGGCGCCGATGCGCTCGTTGCCACCTGCCCGTTCTATGCCCTGCAGGGCATGACCGAGGTCGAGGAGCATTTCCGCATCCTGCACGAGGAGCTCGACCTGCCCATCTTTGCCTATGACATTCCCGTGTGCGTTCACACCAAGCTCCCCTGGAAGCTCCTTGCAAAGCTCGGCGCCGAGGGCGTCCTTGCTGGCGTCAAGGATTCCTCGGGTGACGACGTCTCGTTCCGCTACCTCGTTCAGGAGAACGAGAAGAACGGCCATCCGATGAGCATCCTCACCGGCCATGAGGTCGTCGTCGACGGTGCCTACCTTGGTGGCGCCGACGGCTCTGTCCCGGGTCTCGCCAACGTTGAGCCCGAGGGCTACGTGCGTCAGTGGAAGGCCGCTCAGGCTGGTGACTGGGCTACCGTCAAAGCCGAGCAGGATCGCCTCAATGAGATTTCGCACATCTGGGACGTCACCTCGGGCGTCCAGGGCTATGCCGGTGGCGTTGGCGCCTTCAAGACCGCTATGAACCTCATGGGCATTTTCGACAGCCCGACCATGCCGCGCCCGGTGAAGGCCATGACCGGCGAGAATGTCGAGGCGATTAGGAAGGTCCTCCAGGACAACGGTCTCCTGTAAAGCTTTCCCGGGCACCCGATCTTGGGGCTCAAGCGATCGAGCGTGACCCATTAGGTCAATGCCCGACCGCTTTCACCCCAACCCCGGGCACTCGGGAAGCCTTTAGCAAGCTGCGGCGATAACACCGCCTTTATTTCCTGTAGTTGTTTTTATCTCCTAAGGAGAGCGACATGGAGAACAAGTACATCTGCTCCGTTGATATCGGTGGCACCAAGATTGCGACCGCCATTATGGAATATCCGGCTGATGGCGGCGTGCCCCATCCCGTATTTGAGGCTGAGGTTCCCACCGAGGCCCAAGAGGGCGGTGAGGCCGTCTTCCAGCGTATCGAGGCGTCCATCAAGGCCGCTCTCGAGGCGAATCCCGATGTCGAGGTCCTTGGCGTCGGTATCGGTGCCGCTGGCGTCGTCGATCCCAAGACGGGCGCCATCGCGTATGCCAACGAGATCATGCCCGGCTGGTCCGGCGTTCAGTTGGGGCCGCGTCTGCGCGAGGACCTCGGTCTTCCCGTTGCCGTTGTAGGCGACGTGCAGGCTCATGCTCTGGGTGAGGCCCATTGGGGCGTCGGCAAGGGCAAGTTCTCCGTCTTGTGTCTGGGCATCGGTACGGGTATCGGAGGCGCATATGTCGAGAACGGCCGCGTGATGCAGGGCTTCCATGGTGCTGCCGGCCATATGGGCCACATCGAGTGCTCGGCTGCCGCCGGCATTCCCTGCGCCTGCGGGCGTTCCGGCCATCTGGAGTCGGTGGCTTCGGGTACGTCGATTGGGCGCATGTACGACGAGCGCTTCGGTCGTGTTGACCCCAGCCGTCCCTCGGTTGGCCGCGACGTGAACGACCTGTGCCGCGCGGGTGACGCAAAGGCGACCGAGGTCATCCACGATGCCGGCTTTGCATTGGGCGCTAGCTTGGGCTCGCTCGCCAACATTCTGGATCCAGAGGTCATCGTGCTTTCGGGTGGCGTAATTCACCAGGGACCCGATTGGCGTTCGCAGACGTGGAAGGATTCGGTACACGAGGGCTATGCCAGCCAGGCGCTCGATCCGCTTCAGGACACGCCGATTCTCATCGGTTCTCTGGAGGGCGACGCACCGCTTATCGGTGCCGCCGAGCATCTTCTTGCCTCGTTAAAGTAAACGTATCTGCTGTAGGAGCCTCCCGAGACGACACGCCTCGGGAGGCTGTTCTGAGAAAGGTTATAGCCTTATGACCGTCGATCCTTTAATTCAATCCCTGAAGGGTAAGCTCATCGTGAGCGTTCAGGCGTATATGGGCGAGCCGCTTCGTACGCCCGAGACCATGGCTCAAATGTCTCGCGCTTGCGAACTCGGTGGCGCCGCCGCCATTCGTTGCCAGGGCCTTGCCGACATTGCTGCCATTAAGGGTCGTTGTGAGGTTCCTGTTATCGGCCTGTGGAAGGATGGACACGAGGGCGTTTACATCACGCCGACGCTGCGTCACGCCCGCGCCTGCGTTGCTGCCGGTGCCGACATCGTGGCGATTGACGCCACCGATCGTCCGCGCCCCGATGGCAAGTCGCTCGAGGACACTTTTCGTCCGCTGCACGAGGAGGGCGTGCTTCTGATGGCGGACTGCGCCACGATCGAGGATATCCGCCGCGCGGTCGACATGGGCTTCGATTTGGTTTCCACTACGCTTTCGCATGGCGTCGCCGCCATCGATTGCACCATGGCAGACGGCCCCGACCTGCCGCTTTTGCGCCAGGCAACCGAGGAGTTCCCCGGTCTTCCCATTATTTGCGAGGGTCGTGTGCATACGCCCGAGGAGGCTCGCGCCGCGATTGACGCCGGCGCCTGGGCCGTTGTCGTTGGCACTGCCATTACGCACCCCACAAGTATTACGAGTTGGTTCAAGGCTGCGCTTGAGGCGTAAGACGGGCCTCGTATCCGCTTGGGGCGGTATACTCAACTAAGGCAATTGATCGCGCGGGATCCGCTGGCCGGGTCCTGCGCTTATTTTAGGAGGCAGCACATGCAAAAGGGAGATGCCATGGATGTGGCGGAGCGCACGGAGCGCATTCCCGATATCGTCATCATCACCGGAATGTCCGGATCGGGCCGAACGCAAGCCATGCATGTGTTTGAGGACATGGGCTATTTTTGTATCGACAACCTGCCTCCGCGCCTGATTGCGCAGCTCGCAGAGCTTGTTGGCATCAATACGGGTGTGGGTAGACATCTTGCTGTTACCTGTGACCTTCGCAGCCAAGGCCTGTTTGATGAGCTGCTTGACGCCGTTGCCGCCTTGGAAGAGCGCGAGATGAGCTGTGACATTGTGTTTCTCGATGCATCTGATGAGGTGCTGATTCGCCGCTACAGCGAAAACCGCCGCCGCCATCCCATTGCGAAGCCGGGGGAGACCACGGCCGACGCCATCCAGCGCGAGCGTTTACAACTCCAGGGCGTGCGCGACCGAGCCGATATGATCATCGATACGAGCCGCCTTCGTACCTCTGCTTTACGCAATAAGCTGCGTGCGGCTTTTTCAGAGCTGTCCGACCAGCAGCTCATGGACGTCCACGTCTTCTCATTTGGCTTTAAGCATGGTATGCCCGTCGAGGCAGACATCATGATCGATGTTCGCTTCCTGCCTAATCCATTCTACGACCCCGAGATGCGCACGTTGACCGGCCTCGATAAGAAGGTCTCCGACTTTGTCCTGGACCATCCCAAGACGCAGGAGTTCTGGAAGGTTTGGACGCAGTTGCTCGATACGGTCATGCCGGGTTATATCGCGGAGGGCAAGCCGCAGCTTTCCATTGCCATCGGCTGTACGGGCGGCCAGCACCGCAGCGTTGCCATTGCAGAGGCTACGGCCCGATACCTGGAAGGTGCTCAGTATCACGTGAGCATTTCTCACCGCGACTTGTCGCGTGCCAATACGAAAGCATAGGTTTGAATGTCGTTTACCGCCGAGGTGCGTGACGAGCTTGCGCGCTGCGAACCCGAATGTGAATATTGCGATCTGTCGACACTTGCCGCTCTTACACGTGTGAGTGGCACGCTTTCGCTGGCGGGCTCTGGTCGGTACCGTTTGACGGTTGCGACCGAGACGGGTGCCGTTGCACGCACGATGATTACGCTGACGCACCGCATCCTCAAGCTCAAAACGGAGTTTACCGTTCGCAAGTCGGTCTTGCATAAGGTGCGAAACTATCTCATCACCTTGCCCGACCAGCCCGACCTCGATAAGGCTTTGGTTCTGCTGGGCATTCTCGACCGCAGGGGAGGGCTCGTCGCCGGTGTGCCGCGCCATATCGTCGCCCGGCCCTGCTGCAGGCTCGCCTACATTCGCGGCGCTTTGATTGCCGGCGGCTTTGTGGCAGACCCGCGTGGCGATTTTCACCTGGAGATTGCGGTGCAGGGCGAACAATACGCCAAGGGGCTTTGCGACCTGTTGGAGCAGGTCGGGGTTCATGCACGCGTCAACGCCCGGCGAGGATCATATGCCGTGTACATCAAGAGCGCCGAGGAGATTGAGCATTTGCTCAAATTGATTGGCGCCAAGCGCAGCGTTGCCGAAATCGAGGAAGCCCGTGCGGTCAAGTTGGTGAAAAACGACGTAAATCGTCGCGTGAATGCTGAGCTGGCCAACCAGACGAGAAGCGCCGGCGCTGCCCAACATCAGCTCGCGCTTATCGAGGAGCTTGAGCGACGCGGCATGCGCGATGCGCTCCCGGATGCCTTGGCGGCCTTTTGTGACTTACGCGAGCGCTACCCCGATCTCTCACTGCGAGATTTGGGGGAGATGGCCGACCCTCCTTTGTCAAAGTCGGCCCTATATCACCGTGTTTTGCGTCTTGAAAAGCTCATTGAAGCGAACAGGTAGTTTAAAGCGGCAGTTTATATAGTACTTGAACTGCTGTTTTATGCTTTAAAACGTTTTAAAGCAAATTTGATTTTCAATTTCGAGCATTCTCGTGAAATTCAAGTCAAAAAAAAGGTATATTAGGCGAGTGGTTAGTTTGTGGGCCTCAACGGCGGGCGCTGTAGCTTGCGGGGGCCTTACGAAAGGAGACACAATGGCAGTAAAGGTTGCTATTAACGGCTTCGGTCGCATCGGTCGTCTGGCCTTCCGTCAGATGTTCGGTCATGAGGGCTCCGAGATCGTCGCTATCAACGACCTCACCTCTCCCGATATGCTCGCTTACCTGCTGAAGTACGACTCCACGCAGGGCAACTATGCTCGCGATCACGAGGTCGTCGCTGGCGAGGATTCCATCACCGTTGACGGCAAGGAGATCAAGATCTACAAGGAGGCCGACGCCAACAACCTGCCTTGGGGCGACCTCGACGTCGACGTCGTTCTCGAGTGCACTGGCTTCTACACCAGCAAGGCTAAGGCTCAGGCCCACATCAACGCTGGTGCCAAGAAGGTCGTCATCTCCGCTCCGGCCGGCAGCGATCTGCCCACCATCGTGTACAACGTCAACCATGAGACGCTGACCGCTGAGGACAACATCATCTCCGCTGCTTCCTGCACCACCAACTGCCTCGCCCCGATGGCCAAGGGTCTGAACGACTTCGCTCCCATCGTGTCCGGCATCATGACCACCATTCACGCCTGGACTGGCGACCAGATGCCGCTCGACGGCCCGCAGCGCAAGGGCAACAAGCGTCGTAGCCGCGCCTGCGCCGTCAACATCGTCCCCAACACCACCGGTGCTGCCAAGGCTATCGGCCTGGTTCTCCCCGAGCTCAACGGTAAGCTCATCGGTGCCGCCCAGCGCGTCCCGACGCCGACCGGCTCCCTCACCAACCTCTACGCTGTCGTTGACAAGAAGGTTACCGCCGACGAGGTCAACGCCGCTATGAAGGCCTACGCTGCCACCATCTCCGAGACCTTCGCTTACAACGAGGACGACATCGTCTCCACCGATATCATCGGCGAGACCCATGGCTCCATCTTCGACGCCACTCAGACCATGTGCTCTGACCTCGGCAACGGCCAGACCCTCGTTCAGGTTACCTCTTGGTACGACAACGAGAACTCCTACACCTCTCAGATGGTCCGCACCATCAAGTACTTCGAGAAGTTCGTTGCTTAATTTGGCTTTTAGCGAATAGCTCGTTGAGCGTCTAAAAAAGGGCGCGGCCTTATAGGGCTTACACCCTAAGGTCGCGCCCTTTTTATAAGAAATCGTCTGCCGTAATGGGAGGCAGACACGTACGAAAGGTAGAAGCAAACATGGCCTTTACCAAGAAGACCGTCCGCGACATCGATGTCGACGGCAAGCGCGTTCTCGTCCGCGTTGACTTCAACGTGCCTATCAAGGATGGCGTCGTTGGCGACACCACCCGTATCAAGGCTGCCCTGCCCACCATCAACTATCTCGTTGAGCACAATGCTCGCGTTATCCTCATGAGCCACCTCGGCCGTCCCGAGGGCACCGGCTTCCAGCCCGAGCTTTCCCTCGAGCCCGTCGCCAAGAAGCTCGCCGAGCTCTCTGGTCTCGATGTTGCTTTTGTCGCCGACACTTATGGCGAGAAGGCCGCCGAGGCCGTCGCCGCCGTCGAGCCGGGCAAGGTCCTCGTTCTCGAGAACGTCCGTTTTGACAAGCGTGAGAAGAAGAACGATCCCGAGATCGCCAAGACCCTCGCTTCCTATGGCGACGTCTTCGTCCTCGACGCCTTCGGTACCGCTCACCGCGCCCAGGGTTCCGTCGTGGGTCCCGCCGCTTACCTGCCCGCAGTCGCTGGCTTCCTTCTGGAGAAGGAGGTCGACACGCTGACCGGTATCTTCGCCGAGCCCGAGCGTCCCTTCGTCGCCATCGTCGGCGGTTCCAAGGTTTCCTCCAAGATCGGCGTTCTCGATCACCTTATCGACTCCGCCGACACCCTGATTATCGGTGGCGGCATGGCCTATACCTTCTTCCTGGCTCAGGGCATGACCGTCGGTCAGTCCCTCAAGGAAGAGGACTGGGTCGAGCGCGCTGGCGAGATGCTCAAGAAGGCCGAGGAGAAGGGCGTCAAGATCCTGCTCCCCATCGACAACCGTGTTGCCGACCACTTTGGCGAGGACGCTGTCCCCGAGGTTGTCGCTTCCGACGCTATCCCCGACGACCGTGAGGGCATGGACATCGGCCCCAAGACCGAGGAGCTCTACGCCGAGGCCGTCAAGGGCGCCAAGACCGTATTCTGGAATGGCCCCATGGGCGTCTTTGAGTTCGACAACTTCGCTCACGGCACCCAGGCTATCGCCGAGGCTGTCGCCGAGGCTGATTGCACCTCGATCATCGGTGGTGGCGATTCCGTCGCAGCCGTCAACAAGTTTAACCTGGCCGACAAGATGAGCTGGATCTCCACCGGCGGTGGCGCTTCCATGGAGCTCGTCGAGGGTAAGGCCCTGCCCGGAGTGGAGGCGCTTCTCGATGCCTAATCGCACCCTTCTTATCGCTGGTAACTGGAAGATGAACAACGACGTCGCCGAGGCTGCCAAGCTCGCCGACGAGCTGGCCCAGGCTCTGCCCGAGGTTCCGGCTGGCGTCGAGGTGCTCGTCTGCCCTCCGACCATCGACATTACTACGGTTCATGACCGCATTCAGGCTGCCCCCATCGCCCTCGGTGCACAGAACGTGTACTGGGAGGCCAAGGGTGCCTTCACCGGTGAGTCCTCTTGCGACATGCTCAAGTCCGCTGGCTGCACCTACTGCATCATCGGCCACTCCGAGCGTCGTGACTACTTCCACGAGACCGATGAGGACCAGAACAAGAAGGCTAAGGCTCTCGTTGCCGCCGGTCTTGTTCCCGTCTTCTGCTGCGGTGAGTCCCTTGAGGTTCGCGAGGCCGGCACCTATGTCGAGCATGTCGTGAACCAGGTCAAGGCTGGTCTCGAGGGTCTTGAGATCACCTGCCCCAAGCAGGTCGTCGTCGCCTACGAGCCCATCTGGGCCATCGGCACCGGCAAGACCGCTACCGCCGAGGACGCTCAGGAGGTCTGCGGCGCTATCCGTGAGACCCTCAAGGAGATGTTCGGCGAGGAGCTCGCCAACGGCATCCGCGTTCTTTATGGTGGCTCCGCCAAGCCCGCCAACATCGCTGAGCTTGTTGCCAAGCCCGACGTTGACGGCGCCCTCGTGGGCGGCGCTTCGCTCAAGGCTGCCGACTTCGCCTCTATGGTCGTCAAGGCAGGCGAGTAGGGCATATGGCACAGCGTCATCTTCCTGCACTCCTAATCATCATGGATGGCTGCGGCTTGGCTCCGGCCGACGGCGAGAACGCCGTCGCTGCCGCCAAGACGCCCTTCCTCGATAGCCTGTACGAGAAGTATCCTCACACCACGCTCGGTGCTTCGGGCGAGGACGTGGGCCTTCCCGACGGCCAGATGGGCAACTCCGAGGTGGGTCACCTCAACATCGGTGCCGGCCGCATCGTGTTTCAGGAGCTTTCGCGCATCAACAACGCCATCAAGGACGGCTCCATCGCCAAGAACGAGGTTTTCGTCAAGGCTATGGATGACGTCAAGGCCGAGGGCAAGACCCTGCACCTCATGGGCCTTATGAGCCCCGGCGGTGTTCATTCTCACATGAACCATGTCGAGGCCCTGGTCAAGATGGCTGCCCAGTATGGCATTAAGACCGTTCGCGTTCACGCCTTTATGGATGGCCGCGACGTCGATCCGCAGTCCGGTGCCGGCTACATGAGCGAGTTCTGCGCCTTCCTGGCCAAGATCTCCGAGGAGACTGGTTGCGACGCTCGCGTTGCTACCGTCTCGGGCCGTTATTGGGCCATGGACCGCGACAACCGTTGGGAGCGCATCGAGCGCGCCTACGACGTCATGGTCAATGCGTCCGATGCCGATACCGACCCCGTTGCCGGTATCAAGGCCTACTACGAGAAGGATCCGCGCGGCGATGAGTTCGTTGAGCCGTTCGCTGCCCACAACGAGGGTATCCACGAGGGCGACGCGGCCATCTTCTTCAACTTCCGTCCCGACCGCGCTCGTCAGATGACCCGCGTGTTCACGGACAAGGAGTTCGACGGCTTTGAGCGCGAGCAGATCAAGCTCTCGCACTTTGTGACGATGACCGAATACGATCCGACGTTTGACGTCGAGGTCGCCTTCCCCAAGACGTTCCCCGAGAACGTTCTGGCCGACGTAATCGCAGCCAATGGCCTGAAGCAGCTGCACACCGCCGAGACCGAGAAGTACGCCCACGTGACGTTCTTCCTTAACGGCGGCATCGAGGAGCCCAAGGAGGGCGAGGAGCGCGTGCTCGTCGCTTCCCCCAAGGTTGCTACCTATGATTTGCAGCCCGAGATGAGCGCTCCCGAGGTTACCGAGAAGCTCGTCGCTGCCATCAACGAGGACCGCGCTGATTTCTACATCGTGAACTTCGCGAACTGCGACATGGTTGGTCACACCGGTGTCTTCGACGCGGCCGTTAAGGCCGTCGAGGCTGTTGACGATGCCCTGTCCAAGGTTGTCCCGGCGATTCTCGCTAAGGGCGGCTTTGCGCTGATTACCGCCGACCACGGCAACGCCGATCACATGTTTGACGTTGCTTCCGACGGTTCCAAGCATCCGTTTACGGCTCACACCACCAACCGCGTGCCGTTCATCATCGTTGATGAGAAGGCACAGCTCACCGGTATCGAGGACGGTCGACTTTCCGATATCGCTCCGACTATGCTCACTATGGCTGGTCTGGAGCCTTCCGCCGAGATGACGGGCCGTGTACTCGCGACCGAGGCCTAAGAGAAAACGCCAAGCGTTTCTTTGCAAGGGGGTTGACCATATTCGGGCAACCCCCTTTTTTGGTATTTCTGCCATTTCTACCTCGTCCCCAAATGGCAGGTGGGGAGTGTCGGGGGTTGTGGTACAGTACTGGAGTTTGAATTGTTCTATTAAGGAGCTTCTCTATGGGTCCGTTTCAGATTCTGCTGTTTGTAGTTTGGGCTGTCTCTGCCGTGGCGCTGACGATTCTCGTCCTGATGCATTCCGGTAAGGGCACCGGCGTTTCGGATATGATCGCCAGCTCGCTGTATAACTCCAGCTCTGCCACGGGCGTTATGGAGCAGAACCTTGACCGCCTGACCGTCATCATGGCTGTCGTGTTTGCCGTGTGCGTCGTGCTGTGCATGTTCTTCTTCCCGCAGGGCATCGTGGGCTACTAAGCACGAGCCGCATAAAATAATTGAAAAGGGTTCCGCAAGTGCGGGACCCTTTTTG
>NZ_JBNPLM010000023.1:0-35770 GCF_050313495.1 Collinsella sp. SGI.178
CCCGCCCGGAGCAGGCCCCAGCGCGAGACCGTCCCGGATGCTATTCGTTGTCGCCGGCAGTTAACTGCGTTGCGGAGAGTACGCCGTCGGCAGCGGTTGCGGCCGCGGCGTCGGGCCAGACCCAGTCGGTAAAGGCCGGGTGATCGAAGCCCTCGTCGCACGCGAACTCAAAGGCCTCGGTGCGGAAGGCCTCCCACTCATCAATCTGCTCGGCAAACTTATCGGCGTCAACCATGCGCAGCACGTCGGCGGCCAGGGCCCAGCGATCCATGTTGTTCAGGCGCAGCATGTCAAACGGCGTGGTCGTGGAGCCCTTCTCCTCGTAGCCGTGAACGCGGAAGGCATTGTGGCCGGGGCGGTTCCAGATCAGACGGCGAATCGTGCCAGCATAAGCGTGGAATGCGAAGAGCACGGGCTTCTCGCCGCGGCCAAACAGCTCAGCCCAGCGCTCATCGCTGATGGCTTGGTCGTTCTCGCAGACGTTCTGGATCTTGAGCAGATCGACTACGTTGACAAACCAGACCTTGATGCCCAGCCCGCGCAGCATATCGGTTGCGGCCAGTGCCTCGAGCGTCGGCACGTCACCGCAAGTAGCGACCACGACGTCGGCCTCGGCGAGCGAGTCGGCAGTCGATGCCCACTCCCAGGTCGCTACGCCCTCGGCGAGCTCAGACTTGGCCTCGTCGACCGTCTGGAAGGTGGGGGCGGGCTGCTTGCCACAGAAGATGGCATTGACGCAGTCGGTGGACTGGTAGACGCGCTCGGCCACAGCAAGGGCCATGTTGGCATCGGCCGGATAATAAGCATTCACGACATGCGTGTCGTTGGCCTTGTTGAGCAGCAGGTCGATAAAGCCGGGGTCCTGGTGCGAAAAGCCGTTGTGGTCCTGGCGCCAGACATGGCTCGACAGCAAAATGTTGAGGCCGCTGATAGGAGCGCGCCACGGAATCTCGCGCTTGGTTGCTTCGAGCCATTTGCAGTGCTGGTTGACCATGGAATCGACCACGTGGACAAAGCTCTCGTAGGAGCTCCACACACCGGAGCGGCCGGTGAGCACGTAGGCCTCGAGGAAGCCCTCGCACTGGTGCTCGGACAGCTGCTCGACAACCTTACCGGAACCGGCCAGCAGCTCGTCGTTGGCATCGTCCTCGTAGAAACCGGCATCCCACTGCTTCTTGGTCACCTTATAGGCAGCCTGCAGGCGGTTGGACGCGGTCTCGTCGGGACCGAAGATGCGGAAATCATCCATGTTCTTGGCCAGGACATCGGCAGTGTACTCACCAAAGACGCGGGCGGCCTCGGTGGAGCCCCAGCCGTGGCCCTTACTTGCGACGGGGATCTCGTGAGCGTGAATATCGGGAAGCTCGAGCTCGCGGCGTACCTTGCCGCCGTTCGCGTTGGGATTGGCGCCGATACGCAGCTCGCCGGTCGGCATAAAGGCCGTCACCTCGGGGCGCACCTGGCCTTCGGGCGTAAAGAGCTCCTCGGGCTTGTAGGAGCGCAGCCACTCGCGCAGCACGCGGAAGTGCTCGTGGGTGTCCTTGGCACTCGCGAGCGGCACCTGATGGGCGCGCCAGGAGTCCTCGGTCTTCTTGCCATCAATCTGCTTGGGGCAGGTCCAACCCTTGGGCGTACGGAACACGATCATGGGATAGGCCGGACGGACCACGGTCTCGCCCGCAGTGGCCTGAGCCATAGCGGTGGCCTTGATGTCGCAGATCTCATCGAAGACCTGCTCGAACAGGGCGGCGAAACGCGCATGAATGCTCGCATGGCTCTCGTCGTCAAAGCCGGCGACAAAGAAATGCGGCTTATAGCCCATGCCCTCAAAGAACTTGGTGAGCTCCTCGTCGGACACGCGGGCAAGAATGGTGGGGTTGGCGATCTTGTAGCCGTTGAGGTGCAGGATCGGCAGGACGATACCATCGGTTGCCGGGTTCACGAGCTTGTTAGACTGCCAAGAGGTCGCGAGCGGACCGGTCTCGGACTCGCCGTCGCCCACCACAGCCACGGCCAGCAGGCTCGGGTTATCCATGACGGCACCGTAGGCGTGGCTGAGCGTGTAGCCGAGCTCGCCGCCCTCGTGGATGGAGCCAGGCGTCTCGGGCGCAAAATGGCTCGGAATACCGCCGGGGTAGGAAAACTGGCGGAAGAACTTCTGCAGGCCGGCCTCGTCATTGGTAATGTCGGGGCGAATCTCGCGGTAGGTACCATCGAGCAACGACTGGGCGGTGCCAGCGGGGCCACCGTGACCCGGGCCCATCAAGAAGATCGCGTTCTGGTTGTGATCGGCAATGAGGCGGTTGACATGACCGAACAGGAAGTTGATGCCGGGCGTGGTGCCCCAGTGACCGACCAGGCGGTGCTTAACGTCCGGGCGACCAAAGTCGCGCACCTCGCCGGTTTTCTCATCGATAAAGTCGGGGCGCATGAGCGGGTTAGAGCGAAGGTAGATCTGACCGACGGACAGATAATTCGATGCACGCCAATACAGGTCGACGCCCTCGAGCTCGGAAGCCGGCACCTCGTGGCCCAGCTTTTTCCACGGCGTCCCCAGTGTTTTAGCCATTGTTTATGTCCCTCCGCTGTGCGGTCGCCCTCCAATACGGCAACCATTCGTTGGGACTAGTATATTTGCTAAAACGTTTTATCATGGTGAAAAAACGTTTTATCACCCTTATCAATCACATCGATCAACAAAACGCGACATTCACCTGCGGCATTGTCTGCCACAGGTGCTCCACATTCGGTCTCTGCAAATTGATAAACGTGTTTAGTTATGTTTAGTGAGCTCGAGCACGCTGCCCTTAACGATAAGCGCCGGCTCCAGGACGACCTCTTCGGCACGCCTACCGCCCCTACCGGCAAGACGCTTGGACATGCAGCCAAAAGCATGTTCCGCGAGGACACCAGGATCCTGCTCAATGGCGGTCAGCGCCGGCTCAAAGAGAACGTCGGCCGCCGAGTTGTCATAGCTCACCACCGAAATATCGCCCGGGATGCTCTTCCCCATCTCGTGCAAACGCTTGAGCAAACCGAGGGCAATGTTGTCCGAGCTTGCGAATACGGCAGTGGCGTCGGTTGCGAGCACCGCCTCCGAGGCCTCGTAGGCGCTCGGAATGTAGTACTCGCTCTCAAACTCCAAACGCGCGTCGATAGGCAGGCCAACCTCGCGCAGCGCGCGCTCATAGCCGGCAAGTCGCTTGCGACCCGTATTGGAACGACGCGCATTAACCAAGCAGGCAATGCGACGGTGGCCCTGCTCGATCAGATAGCGGGTAGCCATATAGCCACCCATCTCGTGGTCGAACATCACCTTGTCGCACTCGAGCCCCTCAATGGCGCGGTCGACCATCACGGCAGGGATGGGTAGATGGCTGACCTCTTCGCGCATGGCACGGTCGTCCGAGAACTCGTCGCCTACCACCAGGAAGACACCATCGACGCCGCGCGTCACCAGCTGGCGCAGCAGTTCCAAGTCATCGTCGGCGCTTCCGCCCGAGCTGGTAATAAAGAGCGCATAGCCGTCCTCGCGGCAGCGCTTTTCCAAGCTACCGGCAAGTGAGGCAAAAAATCGGCTCTCGATGTTGGGGACGATAAGACCCAGGGTGCGTGACTCGCGCATGACCAGGCTGCGCGCAATCTGGTTGGGAACATAGTGGTTGCGCGCCGCGACCTCCTTGATGAGCTTGCGGTTTTCTTCCGAGATGCGACAAGGCCGATTGTTGAGAACAAGCGAGACCGACGAGGGGGAAAGCCCCACCTCCTGGGCGATCTGCTTGAGGGTGACTTTGTTGGCCATCTCGCTCCTTCCGGGTTTACGCGCAATCTCTTGAAAGTATAGCGACTGCCCCTCTACCTCGGTGATAAACACTTTACCAATCCGGTAGACGGCTGTTTTATCGCCGCCAGCGCACCAAATACGTCCAGGTGGGGTATATTGCAATCGATTGATGACAACGACCACCAAAAGGCGGATATTCGGATGCACGAGAACGACTTTTTTAACGAGGACCTGCTGTGCGCGCTCGCTGGCGTTGCCGGCGAGGACAACGTGTTGATGAGCGAGCCCATGCGCGAGCACACCACGTTTAAGATTGGCGGCCCGGCCGACGTCTTTGTCACGCCCAACACCGAGCAGGGCCTCGTCGCCACGCTCGATACCTGCTATCGCTGCGATCTGCCACTCACCATCGTGGGCAACGGCTCCGACCTACTCGTCGGCGACAAGGGCATACGCGGCGTCGTCGTAGCGCTAGGCGAGGGCCTCTCCGACATTACCGTCGACGGCACGCACGTTACAGCAGCAGCCGGTGCGCTGCTTTCGGATGTTGCGGCCACGGCAGCCGAAGCCTGCCTCACCGGCATGGAGCCCATCTCGGGCATCCCCGGCTCGGTCGGCGGCGCCTGCTACATGAACGCCGGCGCCTACGGTGCCTGCATGGCCGACGTGCTGGAGTCTGTACGCGTCTACAAGCCCGCCCGCATGCTCGACGACGGCACCCGCGGTAGCGGCAGCATCATCGAGTTCGATGTCGACGAGCTCAATCTGGGCTATCGCAAGAGCCGCATCGCCGACGACGGCTTCATCGTGCTTTCGGCCACCTTCAATCTCGCCCCGGGCAACGCCGCGATGATCAAGGCCGACATGGACGACTACCGCCAACGCCGCGAGGACAAGCAGCCGCTCGACATGCCGAGCGCCGGCTCCACTTTCAAGCGCCCCGAGGGCCACTTTGCCGGCAAGCTCATCATGGACGCCGGGCTGCGCGGCCACGCTGTCGGCGGCGCCCAGGTGAGCGAAAAGCACTGCGGCTTTATCGTCAACGCCGACCACGCCACCGCCGCCGACGTCGACGAACTCATCCGCCACATCCAAGCAACCGTCAAAGACCAATTCGGCGTAGACCTAGAACCCGAAGTCCACCGAGTAGGCGAATTTTTATAAAAAGAAGGCCCCAAAAGGGGCCTTCACCATATTTATTCAGATAACCCAGTCCGGTGTGTCGTGCTCAGGACCCGTGAGGGCCGGGACAGTCCGAGAGGCATAAGGTTGATCGCGAGTTCCGCACGAGCCGGAGAGCGCTTAATGTGCTCTCCGCGCGAGCAGGACTGCCCGAGCAGGCAACCTTATGCCTCGCCCGCAGTCCCGGACCAAGCCGCAGCTACGACAGCGCGATACCGCCGAGCCAGCCCCAGCGCACACCAGAGCCAGTGCCGTAAAAGCTAATGAACGAGTCAAGCGACCTCGACGTGATGGCGCCCTCGTTACTCATAACGATGCCGCCGCCAACATAGATGCCCACGTGTCCGTACAGCAGACCCGGCATACCGGTGCCACTGTGCGACGAGTCGGCCACGATCATGCCCACCTGCAGCGCCGAACGATCGGAGCTGTAGCACCAGGCGTTAAACATGTCGCACGCGTTGCCGCCAAAGTAGCCCACGCCGGCGTTGCGGAAGACGTTGGTGACCCAGGCGGCGCACCAGTTCAGGCCAGGCGAAGGCGTGGAGTAGCATGCGTTGACGACAGCCTGCTGCTTGCCCGAGCCGGCATTCTGTTGCGGATTTCCGGGCGCATACGATCCGCCACCCGAGTTTGAACCACCCGAGTAGGAATTGTTCTTGTTTGCGGCAGCCGCAGCAGCGGCAGCCTTCTTGGCAGCCTCCTCAGCCTGGGCGGCAGCGAGAATCTCGGAATCGCGCTGAGCCATGAGCTCCTTGACGTCGTCGGAGAGGCCGTTCAGAACCGTCTGGACCTCTTGCTGCTTGGCCTGCATGTCCTGCATCTGGGCAGTCTGCTGGTCCTTGAGCTTCTCCAAGTCGGCTTTTTGCGACTCGAGCTCGGACTTCTGTGTATCGAGCTCTTTCTGGATGGTCTGGATATCCTCGATGGCGTCGCGGTCGCTCTTGTTGATCTTCTCAACATAGTGCGCATTGGCGACGAGCTCCTCAAACGAGCCCGAGGCGAGCAGCAGCGACAGGATGTTGGTGCCGCCCGACTTATAGTTGGCGGAAACGCGATCGGAAAGATCGCCGCGCTTCTTTTTGAGCTCGGCCTTCTTTTCGTCGATCTGCGCCTGCGTGCTGTCAATCTGGCCCTGTACGCTCTCGATATCGTTGAGGGTCTGGGCGTTCTTGTTGGCCAGCGCCGCGTATTCATTTGCGATGCTGTCGAGCTGGGCCTGGACCTCGTCAAGCTGAGCCTGGGCCGCATTGAGCTTGTCGGTGGTTTCCTTGGTGGCCTCCGCAGCATGGGCGCGAGCGGGCAGACCAAAAAGAACGGCTGCAGAAGCGGCGCCGAACAAGGCCTTGAGGGCAGTGCGACGCGAAAGCTCCTGGGAAAGGATGGAATCGCTGTTTGGTGACATATCTACTCCGTTACATGTTTATTTATATGTCGCTCAACTCATACATATTAGCGTACATCCGACGCGTCCCAACGATTTCCACGAACGGCAGGAAACCCCATGGTCGGCGGCTCGTATGCAAACGTCAAAGTCAAGGTTATGCCCACGCCAAACATTTCCATGAGTACGTTAGCATGTTCGTCTGCTTTTCCTGCCCTGCACGTTTTGGGTGCCCCTGCCTGCGCTATACTCCCTCAGGAAGTGTTCCTGATTCGATAGGAGACTACATGTCCAAAGCACTCGACCCCAAAGACACCTGCGTCCTCGTAACCGGTGGCGCCGGCTTTATCGGCTCGCACACCGTCGTTCAGCTGCTCGAGGGTGGCTACCAGGTCGTCATCGTCGACGACCTCTCCAACTCCAGCGCCGTCGCCGTCGACCGTGTCAAGACCATCGTGGGCGACAAGGCCGCCAAGAACCTCACCTTCTACGAGGCCAACGTGCTCGACCGCGATGCCATGAACAAGATCTTCGATACCCATCAGATCGACCGCGTCATCCACTTCGCCGGCTTTAAGGCCGTCGGCGAGTCGGTGAGCAAGCCCGTCGAATACTATCACAACAACATCGAGAACACCCTGGTGCTCGTCGACGTTATGCGCAACCATGGCTGCAAGTCCATCATCTTCTCGAGCTCCTCGACCGTCTATGGCGATCCGGATAACCCGCCCGTCACCGAGGAAGACCCCAAGAAGCCTGCGACCAACCCCTATGGCTGGACCAAGTGGATGATTGAGCAGATCCTTATGGACGTTCACACCGCCGACCCCGAGTGGAACGTTGTGCTGCTCCGCTACTTCAACCCCATCGGCGCACATCCGTCGGGCCTAATCGGCGAGGACCCCAAGGGCATCCCCAACAACCTGGTGCCTTATGTCGCGCAGGTTGCCGTGGGCAAGCTCGAGGCCGTTCAGGTCTTTGGCAACGACTACCCCACCCCCGACGGCACCGGTGTGCGCGACTACATCCACGTGTGTGACCTGGCATCGGGCCATGTGGCCGCCCTCAACTGGATGAACGGCAAGACCGGCGTCGAGATCTTTAACCTAGGCACCGGCACCGGCACCTCGGTGCTCGAGGTCGTCGCCGCCTTCTCCAAGGCCTGTGGCAAAGAGCTGCCCTACGTGATTCGCGAGCGCCGCGCCGGCGACATCGCCGCCAACTGGTGCGACGCTTCCAAGGCCGAGCGCATGATGGGTTGGAAGGCACAGTACGACATCGCGGACATGTGCCGCGACAGCTGGAACTGGCAGAGCCACAACCCCAACGGCTTCGCCGACGCCGAGTAGCAAAAACCTACACACCGTTCTTGCCCCGATCTCACGATGTGAGACCGGGGCTTTTTCATGGCATGTAACCATTCGCCGAAAATCGACCAACTTTTTTATCTTGCCTATACATGTTTAAACAACATGTATACAATAGGTGTATCGAATCAGAACATCGGAGGCGGACTGCACACCCATCGGCAGGCCGACCCCACAACAAGAAGGTTGGTGAGCGCATTCATGGAGCGTGCAAGCGGCGTCCTCATGCCCGTCTCATCTCTGCCCGGACCATACGGAATCGGCGGCTTTGGCTGGAATGCCTACGACTTCGTCGATTTTCTCGCCTCGTGCAAACAACATTACTGGCAAATCCTGCCCCTTACGACGACCAGCTATGGCGATTCGCCCTATCAGTCGTTCTCGGCCCGCGCAGGCAACCCCAACTTGATCGACTTTGCCGAGCTTATCGAAGCCGGCTATCTGGAGCAGCGTGACATCGACGGCGTCTTCCTTGGTTCCGACCCCAGCAACGTCGACTACGGTGCCATCTTTGTTGGCCGCCGTCAGATTCTCGATCGAGCCGCTGAGCGCTTTGCTGCCGACAAGCCGGCCGATTTCGACGACTTTATCCAAGCAAACGAGGACTGGCTCATTCCCTACTGCGAGTTTATGACCGTGAAGGAGGAGTGCGGACTCAAAGCCTTTTGGGAGTGGCCCGAGGAGCTCCGCCGCCGCGGCGCGGCATCCGCCAAGGTCTGCGCCACCCATCCCGAGCGCATGCTCTACCACCAGATGACGCAGTATTTCTTCGATCGCCAGTGGAGCCGCCTCAAGGCCTATGCCAACGAGCACGACATCCTGATCATCGGCGACCTGCCCATCTATGTCTCGCGCGACTCCGTCGAGATGTGGGCCACACCCGAGCTCTTTAAGATCGACGCCGCCGGCAATCCCGTCAGCGTCGCGGGAACGCCGCCTGATCAGTTCTCGGCCACCGGCCAGTACTGGGGCAACCCCATCTATGACTGGGATGCTATGGAAGCAGACAGCTTCTCCTGGTGGGAAGACCGCGTCCGTGCTGCCCTCGACATGTACGACATCATCCGTCTGGACCACTTCCGCGGCTTTGAAGCCTTTTGGGAGGTGCCGTTCTCCTCTCCCGATTCGTCATATGGTTCATGGACGCAGGGACCCGGCCTCAAGCTCTTCAAGGTGCTCGAGGAAAAGCTCGGCACGCTTCCCATCATTGCCGAAGACCTGGGCTTTCTTACCCCCGGCGTCATCGACATGCGCGACACCACGGGCTTCCCCGGCATGAAGATTCTGCAGTTCGCTTTTGAAGGCAGCAACTCCTACTATCTGCCCCACAACTACATTGCCAACACCGTCGCCTACGTCGGAACGCATGACAACGAAACGGCACGCGGCTGGTATGAAGGAACGGCCACCCCGCGTCAGCGCGAGCAGGCGGCCCTGTATACCCACCAGCAGGCAGGCGAGTCCATGGCCGACGCGCTCAACCGCACCATCGCCGCCAGCGTGAGCGATACCTGTATCTACACCATGCAGGACCTGCTCAATCTGGGCAACGAGGCGCGCATTAACACCCCCGCCACCCTGGGCGGTAACTGGACGTGGCGCATGCTTGATGGCGCCATCACCCGCGAACTCGAGCGCAAGCTCACCGACTGGACCGAGACCTACTTCCGCATCCCGTCGGAAGCCGAAATCGAGCTTCCCCAATAGGAGCCACCGCGCCCGACCCCACCCCACCGTGTGGACGCGACCGCTTTTCCCGCGCGAGGCCATCCCAATCCCTCGCGCGGGCTTCTTTTGAATTTCTGACATGTCGTCGACTCACCACAGGAGGAAACATGCCCCGTATAAGCCTCGCAGAACTCGCCGAGCAGTCCTTTGGCACCTCGCTCGAGCAGCTCGATGACCGTCGTATTTATAAGCTGCTGGTCAAGCTCGTGCAGGAGCGCTCTGCCGCCTGTCCGCTCAACAACGGCAAGAAAAAGCTCTACTACATCTCTGCCGAGTTTTTGATCGGCAAGCTGCTCATCAACAATATGATCGACCTCGGCATCTATGACGAGGTTAAGGACCAGCTCGTCGCCGCCGGCCACGACCTCAACAAGATCGAGGAGTTTGAGGTCGAGCCTTCGCTCGGCAACGGCGGCCTGGGCCGCCTGGCCGCATGCTTCCTGGATTCCATTGCCACGCTGGGCCTCACCGGTGACGGCGTGGGCCTCAACTACCATTACGGCCTGTTCCGCCAGCGCTTTGCCGACAATCAGCAGAAGGCCGTCCCCGACGAGTGGCTCGGTGAGCAGGACATCCTGATCGATGACGACCGCTCCTACACCGTCGAGTTCGGTGATTTTGCCGTCACCTCCAAGCTCGTCAACATCGATGTGCCCGGTTATGGCCAGCCCACCAAGAACCGCCTGCGCCTGTTCGACCTGGCAAGTGTCGACGAGGGCCTGGTACCCGGCAGCTCCATCGACTTCGACAAGACCGAGATCGCCAAGAACCTCACCCTGTTCCTCTATCCGGATGATTCCGATGAGCAGGGCCGCCTGCTTCGCATCTACCAGGAATACTTCATGGTGAGCAATGCCGCCCAGCTCCTGATCGACGAGGCCGTAGAGCGTGGCAGCAACCTGCACGATCTGGCCGACTACGCCGTGGTTCAGATCAACGACACGCACCCCACCATGGTCATTCCCGAGCTCATCCGCCTACTCACCACCGAGCACGACATCGAGTTTGACGAAGCCGTTACCATCGTACGCTCCATGGTCGCCTACACCAACCACACGATCCTTGCCGAGGCGCTCGAGAAATGGCCGCTCGCCAGCCTGCAGAAGGTCTCCCCCGCCATCGCCGACATCATCGTCAAACTCGATGAGATTGCCAAGGCCGAGCATGGCGACCCGCGCGTCGCCATCATCGACGAGTACGGCACCGTCCACATGGCCCACATGGACATTCACTTTGGCTTCTCCATCAATGGCGTCGCCGCACTCCACACCAAGATCCTGGAGAACACCGAGCTTCACCCGTTCTACGAGATCTATCCCGAGAAGTTCTCCAACAAGACCAACGGCATCACCTTCCGCCGCTGGATTCATGGTGCCAACCCCGCGCTCGGCAGCCTGCTCGACGATGTGATTGGCACCGATTGGCGCAGCACCGGCGACCTGAGCAAGCTCGCCGAATTCGCCGACGACAAGGACGTTCTTGAGCGCCTGGCCGCCACCAAGGCCGAGGCCAAGGCCATCATGCGCCAGTTCATGGCGCTCGAGCAGGGCGTGACCATTCCCTCCAACGCGATCATCGATGTTCAGGTCAAGCGTATCCACGAGTACAAGCGCCAGCAGATGCTCGCGCTCTACATCATCTGGAAGTACCTCGACATCAAGAACGGCAATAGACCTAAGCACCCCGTCACCATCATCTTTGGCGGCAAGGCGGCACCTGCCTACACTATCGCGCAGGACATCATCCATCTGATCCTGACGTTGTCGCAGTGGATCGCAAACGATCCCGACGTGGCTCCCTACCTGCAAGTTGTCATGATCGAGAACTATAACGTCACCGCTGCCGAGCGCGTGATTCCCGCCGCCGACATCTCCGAGCAGATTAGCCTGGCCTCCAAGGAGGCGAGCGGCACCTCCAACATGAAGTTCATGCTCAACGGTGCTTTGACCCTGTGCACGCTCGACGGCGCCAATGTCGAGATCGCCGAACTCGTGGGCGACGAGAACATCTACACCTTTGGCGCCTCGTCCAAACAGGTCGAGCAGCTCTACGCCGACGGCAGCTATAACGCCGGCACGCTCTACCTCAAGCCCGGTATTAAGCTACTGGTGGACTTTATTACCAACCCCGCTTTTATGGCGACCGGCAACGCGGAGCGCCTGCAGCGTCTGCACGACGACATCAAGGGCAAGGACTGGTTTATGTCCCTGCTCGACATTGAGGAGTACATCCAGACTAAGGAGCGCGTGCTGGCAGACTACGAGGACCGGGACGCTTGGATGCGCAAGGCGCTGATCAACATCGCCAACGCCGGCACTTTCTCGTCCGACCGCACGATCTCCCAGTACAACGACGAGATTTGGCACCTGAGCTAATTTCGCTTCCATTACCCATCCTTTTGAAAGCGGAGTCGCGGCAACGCGGCTCCGCTTTTTGCGCCCAGGCGATACTCCTGTGAGCCGCCTCGACTAAATCATCTCAATCTGTAACATCTAACGTCCGAAATCGGCCCTACCTGTTACAGATCGAGACAAACGACCGGCCAGACAGCCCCAGCACAAAGAAAGGCTCCCCTCTCGCTCAGCGGACGAGAGGGGAGCCTTATATGTGACTGCGGCAAAAGGATGGTAAAACCGCAGTCGTCCAAAAGGATGGCCTGATTGAATCGGGCCTAGATAAGGTTCTTGCCAGAGACCTTATCGAAAAGGTGGGTCGCATTCTTCTCGAACTTGAACCAGATGGGGTCACCGGCCTTGAGCGAACCCCTGGCCTCGAGGTCGACGACAGGGATGATCAGGACAAACTGGCCGTCGGGAGACGTCACATGAACGTGCTCGGTCGAACCCATGAGCTCGGTGACCTCGATGGTGCCCTGAAGCGCACCCTCCTCGCCCTTGTCGGCAAGCAGAATCTGCTCGGGACGAACGCCGGCAGTGATCTCCTTCATGTCCTCGCCGTCCCAGTTAAGCGCAAGCTGAGCGCAGGTCTCGGGGGCCAGTGCGACATTCATGTCGTCGGTCTTGACGGTAAAGCCCTCGCCCGAGCGCACCAGCTGAGCATCGAAGAAGTTCATCTGCGGCACGCCGATGAAGCCGGCGACGAAGATGTTCGCGGGATGGTTGAAGACCTCCTGCGGCGTGGCGATCTGCTGAACAACGCCGTCCTTCATGACCACGATGCGGTCGCCGAGGGTCATAGCCTCGGTCTGGTCGTGGGTAACATAGATGAATGTACCTTTGATCTCGTGGCGAAGCTTAATGAGCTCGGCACGCATCTGGTTACGAAGCTTGGCGTCCAGGTTGGACAGCGGCTCGTCCATCAGGAATACCTTGGGGTCACGCACGATGGCGCGGCCGATGGCAACGCGCTGACGCTGGCCGCCCGAAAGCGCCTTAGGCTTACGGTCGAGGTACTCGGTGATACCCAAAATCTCGGCAGCGGAGCGAACCTTGCGGTCAATCTCGTCTTTGGGGACCTTCTTGAGCTCAAGCGTAAACGCCATGTTCTCGTACACCGTCATATTAGGGTACAGAGCATAGCTCTGGAACACCATGGCAATGTCACGGTCCTTGGGTGCCACGTCGTTGACGCGCTTGCCGTCGATGAGCACGTCGCCCGAGGTAATGTCCTCCAGGCCGGCAACCATACGCATCGTCGTGGACTTACCGCAGCCAGAGGGACCAACGAGGACGATAAACTCCTGGTCGTGAACAGTGAGGTTGAAGTCCTCTACAGCGAGCACGCCATCCTCGGTAACCTTGAGATTGTGCTTCTTCTCCTCGGTCTTCTTCTTTTGCCAAAGAAGCCCTTCTTTTTGGACTCGTTGTTGGGATACACCTTCTGAACATGTTTAAGAACGATCTCGGCCATGTCTCTACCTTTCGATACGCGGCGCCACGCTGAGGGGCGCCGCAGAAACTTGCAAAACAGTTACGGCATCAGCCCTTGACGGCACCTGCCACCACGCCGTCGATGATGTACTTCTGGCAGAGGATGTACATGAGGACGATGGGAACAACGACCATCATGATGCAGGCCATCATGGGGCCGAGCTCGACGTGACCGTAGCCGCCGCGGAAGTACTGGATCAAGATAGGAATGGTCTTGTACTTGGTGGAGTCGAGGGTGAGGTAGGGCAGCAGATAGTCGTTCCAGACCCACATGGTCTCGAGAATGCCGACCGAAAGATAGGTGGGCTTCATGATGGGAAGAACGATCTTAAAGAACACCTGGACCGGGTTGCAGCCATCGATCATGGCCGCCTCCTCGATCTCGAGCGGGATGTTCTTTACAAAACCGGCGAACATAAAGACCGCCAGGCCCGCGCCAAATCCAAGGTAGATAAAGCAGATGTTGAACGGCGTGTTGAAGCCGATGCGGTCCGCCAAATTGGACAGCGTGAACATGAGCATCTGGAACGGTACGACCATCGAGAACACGAACAGGTAATAGAAGAAGTTCGAGATCTTGCTGTTGACACGCACCACATACCAAGCGCACATGGAGCAGCACACCAAGATCAGCACGACCGACGTGACCGTGATGATGAGCGAGTACATAAATGCCGAGGCAAAGCCCTGTTCGTTTAGGGCGTGCACGTAGTTTGCAAGGCCGTTGAACGTCTCGGGCGTGAGCAGATCGAATGCCGTGGTGGTGCTGATTGCGGTCCCTTTCTTAAAGGAATTGAGCGCAATCATGAACACGGGGTAGATCCATGCGAGCGACAGGATCGTAAAGAAAATCGAGAGCGCACGGTTGATAGCCTTATCGCGTTTCATTACTGCTGCACCTCCTTGGACCTCGTGGCCTTAAGCTGGATCATGGAAATAGCGACGACCAGGATGCAGAAGATAACCGCCTTGGCCTGACCGATGCCCTGCCATGCGATGCCAGCACGCGAATAGAACGTGTTGTAGATGTTCAGGGCGAGCATCTCGGTGGAGTGCGCCGGGGCGCCACCGGTAAGGGCGAGGTTCTGGTCGAACAGCTTAAAGCCGTTGGTGATGGACAGGAACAGGCAGATGGTGATCGTCGGCATCAGGTTGGGGATCTTAACCTTCCAAAACGTCTGCCATGCCGTAGCGCCGTCGACCTTGGCGGCCTCGATGTAGTCTGACGGAATGGACTGCAGACCGGCGATGTAGATGATCATCATGTAGCCGACCTGCTGCCACAGGGTCAGGATGATAAGGCCCCAGAAGCCAGCAGCAGAGTTAAGGGCGATAAGGTCGGCACCGATGTTGGAGAGCAGGCAGTTGATCAGAATCTGCCAAATGTAGCCCAGCACGATGCCGCCGATCAGGTTAGGCATGAAGAAGATCGTACGGAAGATGTTGGTGCCCTTGAGCGCCTTGCGGGTGAGCGCCTGCGCGATGGCGAGGGCGATCACGTTGATGAGCACCGTCGACAGGAAAGCAAACGCCACCGTAAAGAAGAACGACGTGGCAAACTGCGGATCGGACAGTGCACGCACGTAGTTCTCGATACCGACGAAGTGCGTGTTGTTAATGGTAATAAACTGGCAGAACGAGAGATAGAAACCCTGGATAAAGGGGATCACGAACCCGATCATAAACGCCAGGCACGTGGGCAGCATAAAGAGCGGCCACCAGCGCTTGAGTGCTTTGCCCATAGAAGGGTCCTTTCAATATGCAGGGGGCGGGCAAACCGACGTCTGCCCGCCCCTGTCGCTAATCAGATAGCTTGGGCAGCAACTGCTTACTCGGAAGCAGCCTTCTCGGTCTTCCAGCCATCGACGAAGGCGTTCTTGACGCCGTCCCACTTGGTGTTATCGGCAGCATAGGCAATCAGAGCCTGCTTGAGGTTCTTCTTCCACTCCTCAGAGGGGATGTAAACGAAGTCCCAAGCGACGGTCTTCTTGCCGTCCTTAGCCATGGCAACAGCCTGCTGCGAGAAGACGTTGGTGGTGTCCTTGGCGCTCTTGAACGGGGCAGTCAGACCCATCTTGTCAGCGATGATGCTGGTGGCAGTGTCAGAAGTGACGCACCAATACATGAAGTCCTCGGTAGCCTTCTGGGCATCCTCGGAAGCCTGGGAGCTCACGCACCAGTAGTTCTCGCCGCCGGAGCACAGGCCCTGGTTCTCCTCGCCGTCGACACCGATGTAGATGGGCATCATGCCAATCTGATCGTCGGTCATGCCGGCCTTGATGAGGTCGGCGTAGGCCCAAGAGCCGTTCTGATAGAAGACGGCCTTGCCGGTTGCGAACTCGTTGGTGGCGTCGTCGCCGGTCTTGGAGGCAAGCTGCGAAGGATCGCAGGTGGAGTCGGTGATGTACAGGTCGAAGATCTGCTTAAAGTTGTCGAGATACTCGCCCTTAATCTCGTCATCCTCCTGGTTGTGCTCCTTCTCGAACTCGTAGTAGAGCGGGAGGTTGGCGAGGTGGGTGGTGTAGCGCCAGCTGGAGGAGTCATCCATGCCGGCGGAAGTAAAGGCGCCCTCAACACCAAGCTCGTCCTTGCGGGCCTGAATGTCATCGGCGCAAGCCTTCAGCTTGTCGAAGGAGTTGATGTCCTCGGCTTGTAGCCAGCCTTCTCGAGGAGTTCCTTGTTGTAAATGATGCCGTAGCTCTCCTGGACCCAGTCGATACCCAGATCCTTGCCGTCGGACTGCAGAGCCAGGGAGTCGTCAATGAGCTCACCGCGGACCTTGGTATCGGACAGGTCGGCGCAGTAATCCTTCCAGTTCTTAAGACCGGTGGGGCCGTTGACCTGGAACAGGGTCGGAGCGGAGCTCTTGGACATCTCGGACTTGAGCTTCTCCTCGTAGGTGTTGGAGGCGGCGGTCACGATCTTGACCTCGACGCCCTTCTCCTCCTTGTACGCCTTAGCAATCTCCTTCCACTCCTTGTCGACCTCGGGCTTGAATTGAAGGAAGTAGACCTCGGCAGCGTCACCAGAAGCAGAGGAGCCGGAGCCGGCAGAGCCACCGCAGCCCACGAGACCCAGGCCAAAGACCGTGGCCGCGGAGCCAGCGAAGCCCAGGAACTGCCTTCTGCTCATTTCGTTCTTCATTACAATCCACCCTTTCACACCGTGGCGGCACCCTTTGCCGCCGCCTTCGGAGATTGGTTCGGGGACTTTGCCCCTTTTTCTGATTTGTACAATACGCTATTTGGCCAGTTGTTTGAACAAGTATTACTAGAGCGGTAGAAAAACTTCGGTGAACGGTTCCTGATACATTCGTACTTGACAAATATTGTCTAAACAATTAAAGCGCCCCGTGCGGCCGATATCCCATCGACCGCACGGGGCGCTTCATATCGGAACGCAAGCTTATGCGTCTGTTACCTATCGCTTGGAATTGATGCGGTAATGGAAGATCTCGGGGTGTGTGCGAGCATGCGTCACCTCGAACAAGATGCCGTCCGAGGTGTACGACTGACTCTCCATGACGGCAACGCAGTTGTATTTGCCGAGGTCAAGATAGCTACAGTCTTCATCGTTGGCGAGCTCGACACTCACCGTACGGCGACTTGCCATCACTTTGATGCCGCGCTTGTGCTCCAGATAGTCGTAGATAGATTCTGCCGCGATCTCGGGGGTCAGACCCTTGGCGATCGATTCCAAAAAGTAGCCATGGTCCACTTGGCGCGCACTGCCGTTGAGGCTTCGGACACGCACTACGCGAATCAGCTCCTCGCCCACCTTAAAGCCCAGGCGACGAGAGAGCTGCTCGGTGCAGACCAGATGTTCAAAGGACTTAACGTCCGTCGATGCAACGGCATTGTTGCGCTTTGCAAATTCGCCAAACGACTCGACTTCCTCGAGCGCGCCCAGCATGTCGGTTTCGCCCTTGAGCCAAATAACGCGTACGCCCTTGCCGTGTATGGGCTGCACAAACATCTCGTCGGCCAGCATGCTCAAGGCGCGGCGGACGGTATTGCGCGTGCAGCCAAATTCCGCGGTCAGCTCGGCTTCGGTTGGCAGCATCTCCTGAAATGCATAGGTCCCATTAATGATGCGCGAGCGGATCTCGCGGTAGATTCCTTCGTAAATCGCTTTTGGCATGGCTTCACCTCTAATGAATATGTATGGCTAGGCACGATAGCATTTCTTGGGGTTGTTTAAACCGTCTATCGGCAAAGCACGGATTATTTACCGTCGACGGTTCCCCCGGCACCCAAATCGGACCGAATCAAAACCGTCAATGCGGCAAGCAGCCAGTCCTCTACAATGAGTTCATTGTTTAAACGTTCTTGCTCGCACAGCATGTTGCATCCGGAAGGCATATTATGCTGCAGAAAATCCAACGCTTTGGCGGGGCAATGTTCGCGCCCGCCATGCTGTTTTCCATATCGGGCCTTATGGTCGGCGTCTCCGCCCTCGCAACGTCTGCGGACATCGTCGGCGACCTCGCCGTATACGGAACCCCTTGGTATGTTTTTTGGGCTATCATCCAGCGCGGCTCGTGGACGGTCTTTAAACGCCTTCCGCTGCTTTTTGCCGTAGCGCTACCCATCGGCCTTGCCCAAAAGCAACCGGCGCGCTGCTGCTTCGAGGCACTCGTGGCCTATTTTGCCTATTGCTTCTTTTTAAGCGAGATCATTAAGCTGAGCGGCGACAACCTTGGACTTAAGTACCCGTCGTCTTTGACCTCCGCCAGCGGCATCACCGTCATCGACGGCATCAAGACGCTCGACACCGGCATTATCGGCCCGCTGGCGGTATCGGCCACCGTCGTCGCCATCCATGACCGCTTCTACGATGCCAAGGTTCCCGATTGGCTCGGTACTTTCTCGGGCTCCTCGCTGGTCTACCTCATTAGCTTTTTTGCCGTATTCGCCCTTGCCGCTATCTCGGCCGCCATCGTGCCCATCGTATACGCAATGACCGAAACACTGCGCCATGCACTTACGGGCGTCGGTCCCTTCGGCGTGGGCGCCTTTGTGTTTTTAGAGCGAGCACTCGAGCCCGTGGGGCTGCATCACCTGCTCTACATGCCAATCTACTACGACAATTTGGTTATTACCGATGGCATCTACGCCACGTGGACCAACTTGCTTCCCATCCTCTCGCACAGCACGCGCCCCCTCAACGAGCTAGCGCCCTGGGCTGGTTTCACCGCCACCGGTTGGGTCAAGCTCTTTGGTCTTCCCGCCATCGCCGTAGCGTTCTACACCACGGCCAAGCCCGAACGCCGTGCCAGCCTCAAGACCATCCTTCTGCCCGCCATCGTCGCCTCGATGGTCTGCGGCGTCACCGAGCCGCTCGAGTTTCTCTTTATGTTCACCTATCCCGGACTCTTTTTGCTCTACGCCGTCCTATCCTCCTGCCTTGCCATGGCCATGAACTTCTTTGGCGTCGTCGGCATCTTCTCGGGTGGCCTTATGGAGATGGCTGCCTTCAACTTTATCCCGCTCATGCGGACGCATGCCGGCTCCTACCTTTTGGCACTCGGAATCGGACTCGTCTTTAGCGTCATCTTCTTTCTGAGCTTTCGAGGTCTTATCCTGACCTTTGACCTTAAAACCCCGGGACGCGAGGACTACATTGCCAGCAACACGGCGCTCTCGCGCTTGACGGGAAACGACGTTGACGAAAAGCGCTTATCAGAAGTCGGCGCTTCCGACTGCCAGGCATCACAAGATCGTCTGCTCGCCGAGCAGGTTGTGGCGCTTCTGGGCGGCGTCTCCAACATTGTGGGCGCAACCAACTGCGCCACGCGGCTGCGCGTCGAAGTCGTGGACCCTTCTATCGTCGCGGACAACGCAACCTTTGTCGCAGCGGGCGCCAAAGGCCTCATCGTCACCGGCAAGACCGCCCAGGTAATCATCGGCGTCTCGGTCCCCCGCGTCAAAGAGCACTTTGATCAGATTATGGGACTCGAACCGGGTTTTGCATTTGCCACCCCGCTTTCTCATGCCGCCGATGACGCCAAAAAGCATGGCAATATCTGCTTCTTCGACATCGACGGTACGCTTGCCTGGCAAGATCCCAAACTTGCCCAAGAGCTCCCCGAGGGCGAGCGAGACCTTTCCCCCTATCCCAGCGAAACGGTTGCACAGGCAATTCGCACGTTTGTCGCCAACGGCAACAAAGCCTTTATCTGCACGGGGCGCACCCTCAGCTGCATCCATCCCAAGCTGCTCGAGCTGCCGTGGGCGGGCATCGTATGTCTCGCGGGCGGCTACGCCGAACTCGAGGGGCGCATCGTACGAAATGCGGCCATAAACCCCGGTCTGCTACAGCGCCTCGCCCCCTATCTCGAACAATCGGGTGAGGTCATTCGCTTTGAGGGCATCGATCGCGTCGTACGCATGAGTGCAGATGCCCCCGAGACGTACGGATACGCGCGCACCGTGGGCGACGCCGTCACGCAACTCAAGCACTACAACGCTTATAAAATTCTTATGTCCACACCGCTCGCCAACCGCATCGCCCAAGATGAAGAGCTTGGGCCTCTGCTCTGCCTCAACGAGCTCGAACTCGAGGTCACGGAAATCTCGCCTCGCGAGTGCACCAAGCGGGCCGGAATCAAGGCCGTGCTTGACGCCCTGGGGCCAGATCACGGCACTGTGTACGGCATCGGCGACGCAAGCAACGACATCGCCCTCATGGAGGCAGTCGATGTTGGCGTCGCCATGGGCAACGCGCCGGACTTCCTCAAGGAAAAGGCCGACTACGTCACCGACAGCTTCGACCACGACGGCGTCGTCACCGCGCTCGAGCACTTTGGACTTATCTAGCCGCGCCTCTTGCCGCATTTGCGACAACATGGCTCAATCGTCTTCAACCGCCGCGCTCGATGCCCTAATGTGGCAATATGTTGTCTGCATAACGCAACGATGCAACCTAAGAAAGAATGCGAGAACCCGTGTCCAGTCCGTTTACCAGCTTTTTAGCCCAGCATTTTGACCAGATTAACGACTATCTGGCCACGTTCTTTGACGGACAGGCGACCTCTGCCGATATCGAGCGCTACCTGTACGCGCCGCTCTCGGCATTTACGGCCAATGCCGGCAAGCGCCACCGCCCGCTCATCTGCATGCTCGCCGCCACCGCGGTAGGCGGCAGCTTTGAGAGCGCCCGAAGCGCGGCGGCGGCCATCGAGCACTTTCAGTCGGGAGCGCTTATCCATGACGACATCGCCGACAACGGCCAGCTGCGCCGCGGCAAGCCCTGTATGCACCTTACCGAGGGTACGGGACTTGCCATCAACTGCGGCGACCTAGCGCTCACCATGGTTACCAAGACGGTTCTCGACGACCCCACGCTCGAGGCAGACGTGAAGCTCCGCGTGCTCCACGAGCTCACCGAGATGATCGTTCGCACCATCGAGGGTCAGGCGCTCGACCTGGGCTGGGTCCGCGATGGGCGCTTTGACATCTCGGTCGACGATTATCTGGACATGGCGACGCACAAGACCGCGTACTACAGCGGAGCCACGCCACTTGCCGCCGGAGCCATTATCGGTGGCGGCAGCGAAGACCAGATTGAGGCGCTGCGTGCCTTTGGCCTGCACACGGGCCTTGCCTTTCAGATCCAAGATGATCTGCTCAACCTTATTGGCACCAAGGAGGCCGCCAACAAGGACTTCCGCACCGATATCACAGAGGGCAAGCGCACGCTCGTCGCCGTGCATGCCCTGTCAGACGAGCGTTATCACGACGAAGTCGAGGCAATCCTTTCCTCGGGCACCGAGGACCCCGTGCAACTCGCACGCGCCGTGGAGATCTTCCGGCAGACCGGCTCTGTCGATTTCGCCCACACTTACGCACTCAACCTGACTGCCAAGGCCAAGGCCGCTATCGAAGGTGTCGAGCTCGACCCGCATGCACGCGAGCTGTTCGACTCCATGGCAGATTTCTTTGTGGAGCGCCTTAACTAGCGGGGGTTATAAAACCTGTCAGCAGCGCATTTGGGTACAACTTGCTACACTGTTGAGTGCATGTTTATGCAACCCTTTGCGTTGTCTATCCGACACACGCTCAAATAGTACGAATGGTACGCCGAAAGGGGTTCGTTCATGGAACCTATCACAACGGGCATGCAGGGAGCAGCCGTCGAGGACGTCCAGTCCCGCCTTCTGCAGCTCGGCTATACAATCGATGACGCCGAGGTCGCCGACAAGCGCTTTGGCACCACCACCGAGCAGGCTGTTGGCACCTTTAGGCTCGACAGCGGCCTTGCCGCTGGCTACGCCGTCGATATTCCCTGTTGGAGCGCCCTGGTAGACGCCTCGTATAAGCTGGGCGACCGCACGCTTTATCTGCGCATGCCCAATTTCCATGGTGCCGACGTTCGGGCCCTGCAGAGGGCACTCAACGTATTGGGTTTTGCCTGCGGTGAGGACGACGGCTACTTTGGCCCGCACACCGAGGCGGCCTTGCAGCAGTTCCAAGAAAATGTCGGCCTGTTTGCCGACGGCATGGCATTCCAGGATACCTACGCCTATATCAACCGTCTGCATCACGTATGGGAGGGCAAACCCTCGGTTACCGAGGCCGAGTCGCGCATCGGCTTTGCCCGCGCCGCCAACGTGCTCGAGCGCTTCCAGATTGCCGTTATCGGTGAGGACCCCATCGCACGCAGCGTTGCATCGCGCATGTGGAACATCGCCACGGCGACGACCGACAACAGCGGCATGATGCTTTGCGATTCCGAGGTTCCGACCGACGTGGACCTGGTACTCGAAATCGCAAGCGATGAGCTGCCCGCAGATGCAGCGCCGCGCGCCACGATCGCCCTTGCCGAATGTCACAACCTGGCGCAGCGCATCCGCACTGCCAATATCGCCGCGCAACAAAAGCCTGCACGTATCCGCATTGAGCTCACGGGCATGACGCGCTACAACGGAACCTTCACCGCAAGCGATGCACAGACACTCGCCGTACGCCTGCTCGATGGCGTTTGCGATGCCCTCGCAGATTAGGTAAACTAGACGAGCTGCTTTTGGGCAGTACCACACATTGGGACGTAGTTCAACGGTAGAACTCCGGTTTTTGGTGCCGGCTGTTGGGGGTTCGAATCCCTCCGTCCCAGCCAAGGTAACTGAGCGCCCCGGGCTTTCATCAGCCCGGGGCGCTTTCTTGTGGGCATGCGGAGGGATTCGAACCCGCAAGGGTGCGGAGCTGAGGAAACGCGAAGCGTTTTCCAGCGCAGCACGCAAGGAGCGGGGCGACGCAGCGGGGCGCGGCCGCCGGCAGGCGGACGCGGAATCCCTCCGTCCCAGCCAAGGTAACTGAGCGCCCCGGGCTTTCATCAGCCCGGGGCGCTTTCTTGTGGGCATGCGGAGGGATCCGAACCCGCAAGGGTGCGGAGCTGAGGAAACGCGAAGCGTTTTCCAGCGCAGCACGCAAGGAGCGGGGCGACGCAGCGGGGCGCGGCCGCCGGAAGGCGGACGCGGAATCCCTCCGTCCCATATCAACAACGGGCTCTCCGTATCTCAACCGGCACTTGGGGACGTTCCCAAAGTGCCGGCACTAAAGGAACGCCACCAAGTACCGGCTCATCCACCCTCAAAAGACAGACGCCCCAAGCCCGAAAGGACCAAGAGCGCCTTACATCTAGAAAATATCAGCCCCGTTCCGAAAAGCGAGCCGTCATCTACAAAATGGCGCGTGGCCCCGGCGGGCCGGGCATTAAGTTTGTCGCGAGTTCCGCACGCAAAGAAGGCCACTTAATGTGGCCTTCTTCTTGCGCAGGACTGTAGAGCAGCAAACTTAATGCCCGGCCCGCCGGGGCCACGCGTCCCTAATTGTTCAGCATGCGGTCGAAGCTTCCCGAGTCGCCATCCCGATAGTCGGCGGTCATCAGAATCTCCTGCGGAATGCGACCTCCCTCGCGCAGCACATTGCGGAACTGCACGCGCGTGACCATAGGCAGATCCTTGATCGTCGCCGCCAAATTCTGCGGCACACCCTGATTGGCAGCCGCAGGCTCGCACTCGCCGCCAGCTTTCACGCGACGCTTGTGCTCGGCGAGCATGGCACGATACATGCCGGCATGCAAGCGAATCTCAACCACATTGGCATTGCGGGCCTGCTCGACGATGCGCGCACCCTCTCGGTCGATATCGCCCACGTAGTAGACATAGTTATAGCGATAGCCGATCTCGGCCAGATAATCATCCAGTGCGTGCGAGACGCTCGCCTTGCAGCCACCGCCAAAGATCACGCCACCCACCTTGGTGCCAAAAAGCTTAGCGTGCTTGCGGCCGCGCAGGAGCTTGACGATCTCGTCATAGGTGTCCAGGTTCTCGACCATAATGAACGGCTTGTCGGCGCCCAGCGTAAAGAAGCCCGTAAAGTGCACGGGGCGGTTGGGGGCGACCTTAATCGCCTGCATGCTGATGCCCTTTTCGGTCATACGCCGAATCAAGCGCTCGCCGTGTTTACCGTCAAAGGCCTTCTCATCGTTAAAAATCTGGTAGGCGCGCTGGCGACGCGAAGCGACCGGCGTGTCGGCACCGCGATTCTGCTCAATCCAAGCCTGGATGATCGCAATCTCCTCGGCAATCTTGCGGTTGGACATCTCGTTGTGCTGAGTGCGCTGCGAAACCTTTTTGCCGTCCTTGCCCTCAACCTTAACGATTTGAGTCTGTTGCTCCTTAATCTTGGAGAGTGCAGCAGGTGTGGGAACGACCTTGAGCAGCTGCCTGCCCAGGACACGGGCCAGAGCAAACGCCGAAACCTCGCCATGAGCGGTCGACTCAGGCTGCTGGGCGGTCGCATCGTTTGCAGTCGGTTTGGGCTGCGTCTGGGATTTGCACTTGGAATCTGTCCGAGTATTGCGCTCTTGCTTTGACGCGGACGAGCCCTTTTGCGAACGCTCAGGCTTGCCCCCCTTTACTGGCCGGCGCTTGGGCCGCTCCGCCGGGATCTCAGTCTTCGCATCCTTGTTTTGCCCCGCTGCCTGCTCGGCCACGGATTCGGCATTTGAGCCACGGCCGCCACGATGACGACGACGGCGAGGCTTGCTCGAAGCGCTCTCCCCCGCTTTCTCGCCCGCAGACTGCTGGCCTCGGGGCTCGACATCGCCCGCAGGCCGCGGCTCAACAGGCTTCTGCTCACGGGCCATCGGCTCGGAAGCCTTCTCAGCCTTCTCCGCTGGTGCAGCGGGAGCCTGGTCGGTCTTTTCTTGACGCCTTGCGGGATACGCACGATCCATAAAGCCGCGTCCGGGACGGCATGAACCCGGAGCCTTCTTGACGGGCTCCTCGGGTGCATCAGCAGCCTCGACGGACTCCTGAACGTCGCACACAACACCTCCCTGCTCGGCCTTAAAGTGAGCACCGCGGCGACGCTTGGGCTCCTGGACCTCAGCGGCGCACTGCGGCTCGGTAACAGCCTCATCCTCGACGGGCTCGACATCCGTCGCATCCTTTTGAGCCACGGCGCGACGGAAGCGCTCCTGCTGGGCACGGCGCTGCGCATCGCGCTTGCCGCCCCCGCCAAAACCGCCGCGGCCCGCCTTGGCCGTAAAGGCGCGAACGACGCTCTCGTCAAGCAGCTCATCGGTGTCGACGTTCTCGCGCGGAGCCGTTTCCACCGCAACAGGCGCCTCGACAACGTCCTCGACGGCCTCTTTGGCAGCCTCGGCAGGCTGCTCCTGGACATCGCGAATCTCGGCATTAATGGTATAGAACGCTGGGCGCCCGTTAACGCCGCTGCCCTCGATCTTGGTAACGATCTTTGCCGCGATAAGCTCATCGCGCATCGCCTTGGTGTCACATTCCTTATCGACGGAACGGAAAATCTGTGCCAGCGCGCTCGACTTGATCTTGAGCGCCTTGCGGCAGAGCAGGTCGTAGGCAACCAGCTTGGCACGCTCGGCAGAAAGCGACGTCTGGCTGCTCAGACGCTCAGCCAGGGCATCGATGTTGTTTTGGTTATCGGAATATACCGTCTTGGCCACGGGGCCCCTTTCATATGTACACATATACGTCTATATGGTACAACGCACGCCCCTATCCACGCAAAACATCTGCGAGAACACCCGGGCACACTAGCTATTGCATGGAAAAAAAGGCCGAGCCCGCGCAGTTGCGGACCCGGCCTTTCCGAGTCATATAGATGTGACGTTCAATCCCTTAGGTCGATTAGGCCTTGGCGGCCTCGGCGCCTGCGGGAGCCTCGGCAGCAGCAGCGCGACCATACTCGGCCTTGCCCATCTCGGACCACTCGGGCTCCTCGTCGGGCATGGAACCGGCCTCCTTGCCGAAGAGCTCCTTGAGGCAGTTGACGGCAACGATGAGGCCCAGGACCATCAGCAGGACGGCAAAGACGAGCTGCAGGCCCTTGGTGGCGGCGACGGAGACGGCGGCCGTAGTGGCGGTAGCCGGGATGGTACCGAAGAAGCCGTAGGCCTGGACGGCGGTCATGCAGCCCATGGCGCTCTGGACCAGCGAGGTAAAGGTGCAGCAGAGCAGGAAGGCGACGGGCACGTAGAGCATCCAGCCCTTGCGACCGGTGCACTTGCAGAACACGGCAAGGGTGATCATGGTCATGCCGCCGAGCAGCTGGTTGGAAGCACCAAAGAGCGGCCAGATGTTGGCATAGCCACCAAAGGCGAGGGCGAGGCCGGGGAGCAGGGTGACAACCGTGGCGAACCAGGGGTTGCCGAGGACCTTCATGTAGCCGGCCTTGGACTCGATGGCCAGGGCGTCGTTGGTCTGGGCAAAGAACTCGGAGAACGAGGTGCGGGCGATGCGGGCGACGGCGTCGAGCGAAGTCAGGGCCAGAGCGGAGACGTTCATGGTCATAAAGACGGTAGCGAGCGTGCCGTCAACGCCGAAGGCCTGCATACCGCGAGAAATGCCAGCAGCGAAGATCTGGAACGGGGTGGAAGCGACGCCGGCGTTGAGGGCGCCGGTACCGGCAGTGTTCATGTCGGAGAACATGATGCCGGCGACGATGATGGCGAGGATGCCGACGAAGGACTCGACGATCATGGCGCCAAAACCGACCTTGACGGCGTCCTGCTCCTTCTCGACCTGCTTGGAAGAGGTGCCCGAAGAAACGAGGCTGTGGAAACCGGAGAGAGCGCCGCAGGCAACGGAGACAAACAGGACCGGGAACATCATGCCCGAGGCATTGCTAAAGCCGGTGAAAACCGGAGCGGTGATGGTGGCCTGGCCGTTAACGCCCAGGACGACGATGCCGAGGACAGCGCAGACAATCATGACGATCATCATGATGGAAGTGAGGTAGTCGCGAGGGGTCTTGAGCATCTGGATGGGCATGGCACCGGCAAAGACCAGGTAGACCATGACGACGGCGAACCACTGGAACTTGTCCAGGTAAACCGGGAACTGCATACCGACGGCGAACATGAGGACCATGAGCACCACGCCGGTGACGAACTCGGCAGCGCCGGTGAGGTTGAACTTCTTCTGAGCCCAACCAAAGGCCATGGCGACGAAGGTGAACAGGATGGAGATGGTACCAGCGCAGCCAGCGGCATAGGACTTGGTGAAGTCGATGGCACCGGTGGCAGCGCCAGAGGCGTCAACGACCGGGGTGAACATGAACGTCTTGCAGACCATGTCGGTAAAAGCGGCGATGACGATGATGCAGAACAGCCAGCAGAACAGCAGGAACAGGCGACGGCCGGTCTTGCCGATGTACTTCTCGATGAGCTGAGCCAAGGACTTGCCGTTGTTCTTCATCGAAGCGTACAGGGCGCCAAAGTCGTGAACGGCGCCAAAGAAGATGCCGCCGACGAGGACCCAGAGCACGACGGGCAGCCAGCCGAAGGCCATGGCGACGATCGTACCCGTAACAGGGCCAGCACCGCAGATCGAGCTGAACTGATGCGAGAACGCGGTGAAGGCGGAGACGGGCGAGAAGCTCTTGCCGTCCTTCATGCGCTTGGCAGGCGTGAGAGCCTCTTTATCAACGCCCCACTTGTTAGCCAGCCAGCGGCCGTAGCCCAGATAGCCGCAGGCGAGCACCGCCGCGGCCACAACCATAAGCAAAACTCCGTTCATTACATTTCCTCCTCTAAAAAGAACTTCCTAGACATAAAAAATGAGGGCCGTCGGTTGCGCTCGACGGCCCTCATCTTCATCAGCCGCCCGTTATCGTACGGGCTAGCTGTATGTGCTAACCCGCATCAGATAATTACTACGCTGATAATGTTTAGCTGATGCGTGAACATGTCTAAGAAATCCTCTTCAATCATGATGCGAACGATCCGTGCGTGTTCACATCCCCCAGTGGATGAAAAGGAGTATGAAACTTTAGTTGCCTAAAGTCAACGCAAATATGTAATGGATTTTCAACTTTATTTGAATTTCTCGGTATAAAACGTCACTGACCTCGGACTTTACCGAACGACAGTTTTTGCTTGAGAGATGCTCCTCGGGGGCGGGGCGGGCGCCTGCCGCCATATATGAACTTTCCTGCTCGGGCAGTCCTGCTCACGACGGAGGCCACATTAAGTGGCCTCCTGTTCGTGCGGAACTCGCGATAAAGTTCATATATGGCGGCAGGCGCCCGCCCCGCCCCCGAGGAGTTCCCATCCCAAATCTCAACTCTGTTATCATAATTACGATAATATCCTGATAGCTCAGGAGGTAGCTGTGAATATTAGGCCGGTCTCAGATCTTAGAAATCACTACCCGGATGTTGAACGCGAAGTCGAACAGGAGGGTCCGGTTTTTCTAACTAAAAACGGGCGGGGCTCTATGGTCGTCATGAGCTTTGAGCAGTACAAGTCACTGAGCAATACAATCGAGAGCGCACTTGATGCCGCTGATCGTCAGGCTGCCAGCATGCAACTTCGCTATACACACGACGATGTCTTTGGCCCTGTCAGAAAAATGCTCGACGGCGGTCTCGATGAACAGGCACTATAAGCTCCGCTATCTTCCCCTATTTTGGGAGGACCTCAGCCAAGCAGCGTCATATATCGCCTTTGATCTCAATAACCCCGCTGCAGCAAATAGGCTTGTCGACAATGTTGAAGCAGGCATACTCGAGCATCTCAAGAATCCAACCATGTCACCAACATACCCTTCGACAAGAAGACGGTTGCACCCGTATTACCGCTTCTACGTTGGCAACTACATGGTTTTTTATGTCGTCATCGACGACGTCATGGAAGTCCGCCGACTGCTATATAAAAGCCGAGATATTGAGTCGATTATCAGGTAGGTTTCTCTCAGCTAAAGCACGCCGTAAATTCGACGCAGGCTGGCTAACCTTGCCGGACGTTGTCGACGCCGATCCAGCTCAGTAGCTGCATAGATACAGAAAGGTTCCCGACGCTGCCCGGGCGCCAGCGGCCGCATATGAACTTTATCGCGAGTTCCGCACGAACAGGAGGCCACTTAATGTGGCCTCCGTCGTGAGCAGGACTGTAGAGCAGGAAAGTTCATATGCGGCCGCTGGCGCCCGGGCAGCGTCGGGAACCGCGCCCATACGACTACAGCGTCATGTTTGGATCGGCGTCGACGTCGAACGGCGAGATTTCACCTCGGTCGAATTTGCGGCGAGCGACCTCCGCAATCATGGCGGCGTTGTCAGTACAGGCCGAGAGAGGCGGCACCGTTACGCGAATCCCCTGACGCCCGAGTTTCTTAATCATCATCTCGCGCAGATGCGGGTTGGCCGAGACGCCGCCACCGATGCAATACTCCTTGCACCCGGTGGCGTGCAGCGCGTTCTTGGCCTTCTTGTACTGCACGTCAAAGACCGCCGCCTCAAACGAAGCCGCAAGGTCGGGCAGGTGAATCGTGCGCCCAGCCTTGGTCTCCTGCTCAATATAGAGCGTCACCGCCGTCTTGAGGCCCGAAAGCGAGAAGCGGTAGTCTCCCCTGCTGTTAAGCGCACGGGGAAAATCGATCGCGCGGGGATTGCCCGTCTCGGCGAGCTTGGAGATGATGGGGCCGCCGGGATAGCCCAGGCCCAGCGCCTTGGCAACCTTGTCGAAGGCTTCGCCCACGGCGTCGTCCAGCGTCTCGCCAAGCACCTCGTAGTCGCCCCATGCCTTTACGTGCACGAGCATGGTGTGCCCACCCGAGACAAGCGTAAAGATAAACGGCGGCTTAAGGTCGGGCTGCGCCAGCAGGTTGGCGAACAGGTGACCCTCCAGATGATTGACGCACACGAGCGGTTTACCGGCAGCATACGCAAAGCCCTTGGCAAAGGCGACGCCCACCACCAGGGCACCCACCAGGCCTGGGCCTTGCGTCACACCCACGGCGGCAAGCTCACTTGGCGCAATCGCTCCACCCTCAAGGCCAAGCGATACCGCGGCATCTTCAAGCGCCGCATCTACGACACTCACAATCACCTCGACATGCTTGCGCGAGGCGATCTCGGGCACCACGCCGCCAAAGCGAGCATGAAAATCAATCTGCGTCGACACCTGGTTGGCCAGCATATTGCCGTCCGCATCGATAATCGCAACAGCCGTCTCATCGCAAGAGCTCTCGATGGCAAGAACTAGGCGACGGCGCTCGATTTCGGCACGCTCCTCGGCGGTGCGCTCGGGCTCAGGCAGCGGCCAGACGCGCTGCTCGGCAGCCGTTGGCTCGGGCGAGGCATTGTCGAGAGGAAGCACCAGGGGCAGCGACGCCGTCATGACGATGGCGTCCTTGCCGACGCCGTAGTAGCCACGGCGACGACCCGCCTCGGCAAAACCCAAGGCGCTATAGAGCGCAATCGCACCCTCGTTGCCGTCCTCAACCTCAAGCGAAGCAGTGGTGCAGCCGAGCATCTGGGCGTCATAGCTCACGTGCGACAGCAGCTTGCGGGCAATGCCCTCGCGACGATGAGCAGGATCAACCGCGACGTCCATAATCTGAACGTCACCGTCGACGACCATGCCGCCGGCAAGTCCCAGCAGCTGAACGTCGTCGTGCGCCACCCACCAGCTACGCGGAGCGGCAACGCCCTCGCCCAGCTCGGACAGGAACATGCCCGGCGTCCACGCCTCGTGTCCGGCGCCTTCAAAGCAGGCGGCCTCCAATGCGCTCGCGCCCTCGGCATCCGCCGCGCCCATGGGACGGAACTGCAGATGGCGGCCGGCGAGCTCGTCGGCAACACCCGTAATCTCGCTCTGGGCGCTCTCGGCAAGCCCAAGGCGCTTGCGCTCATTTTCCTCGGCATCCGAAAGACGCGTGTAGATCGGCAATACGCGAGCCGGATTACCGTCGCCCGCGGCGTGCGCCATCAGAAGGCCCTCGCCCGAGGGCCACCACAGGTCTCGCTCCACGCAGCGCGCAGTCTCGTCCTCACTCAGCAGCTTGCCATAACGTACGAGACCGTCACCAGTCAGCTTAACCTGGCTCCAGTCCGCGGCCTGGCGCCACTCATCAAGCGCCACGGCGGCTTTGACCACGTGTTCGCGCTCAAACAGACGCTCGGGACCTTCGTCCCCCAGCACGTACAGAGCCGGATACACCTCGCCACGCATGGCGTCGGCAAGAACACCAAGCTTGCCGCGCACGCCAGCCTTCCACGCCGTCCAGGCGCAAGCGTCAAGTGTCGACACGCCCAGCAACGGCACGTTGGCACCGCGCGCCAGACCCTTAGCGGTCGAGATGCCAATGCGAACGCCCGTAAACGAACCCGGGCCGCGTCCAACCACATAACAGCCGACATCGCCGCGATTCAGCCCGGCCTGCGCCAACACGCCATCGACAGTATTCACAAGTTCCACGTTGGCATGGCGACGACACAGATGGTCCCCGCTCACCAGCTTCGCCTCGCCCGTCTGCTCATCAATCCAGCTTGCCGCGCAGGCAAGCATGTCGGTCGAAGTATCGAGCGCCACTACCAGCGCGTTGTCGTTATGCAAGCTCATCTTGAACAGCCTTATCAATCAAATCGAAAAGCTCCGTCGCGCGCTCGCCGTGCGCCTCGAGCGCGATCGTTCGCACGTCGCTATCGTCCTCATCGCGCCTAAGCGTCACCGAGAGATACTCATCCGTCAGCTCGTCCTGAAACTGCTCGCCCCATTCCAACAGGCAAGCGCCCTCATAGCCGAGCACGTCAAAAATGCCCGTATCCTCGAGCTCGTAGGCATGCTCCAAGCGGTACAGATCAAAATGGAACAGCGGAATACGCCCCTGGTCGTGAACGGCCATGAGCGCGAACGTAGGACTCGTGACCATATGCTCATCGCCCAAGCCGCGCGAAACGCCCTTGGTAAAGTGGGTCTTTCCCACGCCCAAGCCGCCGGTCAGTATCAGCACATCGCCATTTTCTAGACACGGTGCGACCAACTCGCCAAAATGCTCCGTATCGGCAGTACGAGCCGTTTTGTAGGTACCTAGCCCCAGGCGCTCCAGGGACATATACGCTCCTTATTATTCCGAGGCGCCCTCTGGCGCGGGGTGTCGCACCAGATAGTCGCCCAGCATCTTAAAGTCTTCCTCCAGCAACTCCTGCCACGCCGGATTGCGCAGCGCCGCCGCGGGATGAAACGTCGGCATCACCACAAAGTGCCCCATCTGATGGAACCTGCCGCGCAGCTTGGTAATGCCAATCTCGGTCTTGAGCACAAAGTGCGTTGCGGGATTACCGAGCGTCACGATGATATCGGGCCAAATGCTTCGAATCTGCTCGCGCAAAAACGGTGAGCAAGCAAGTACTTCCTCGGGACGCGGATTGCGGTTTCCCGGCGGGCGACATTTAAGCACATTGGCGATATAGACATCTTCACGCTTAAGGCCCGCCAGGGACAGAATGCCGTTGAGGTCTTCACCCGCCGCCCCCACAAAGGGCTCGCCCTGTAAATCCTCGTTACGGCCCGGCGCTTCACCAATAAACATCACGCGAGCGCGGGGGTTTCCCACCCCAAACACGATATTGTGGCGCGACTGGTAAAGCTGGCAAAGGTGGCAATCACCCAGGACGGCCTCGATCTCCTCGAGTGCAACTTCGCGCGGCGCCTGATGGCTATGGCCGGGGATGTGCATAACGCCCATAGCGGCCCCTACACGTAGACCTTGTCGAGACGCATGCCAAAGCCGCAGGCGACCTCGTAGTTAATCGTGCCGCGCAGGCGCGCCATCTCATCCATGGTAATCTCGGCATCGCCATCGCGACCGATAATTATCATCTCGTCGCCATGTTCGGCCTCGGGAATCTCGTGAGCCGGGTTGGACTGAATGGCAACCATAAACTGATCCATGCAGATATTTCCGACCTGACGCACGCGCTCACCGCGATACAGCACGTCCATACGATTGGAAAGCGTGCGCGAAAGGCCGTCGGCATATCCGATCGGCAGTGTGCAGATCTGAACGCGTGTGCGCGGTACGCGGTAGGTAAAACCGTAGCCTACGCCCTCGCCCATCGCAGGATGCGCCACGCGCGTCACGCGCGCATGAACGCTCATAACGGGATCAAGCTGCATCACGCGGCCGCTCAGCTCGCACGGCTGCATGCCATACAAGCCAACGCCAGCGCGAATCATATCAAAATGCATCGAGGGGTCGAGCATCGAGGACGGCGTGTTGGCACAGTGCACGATACCGCACTCAAAACCCGCATCCTTAATGGCCTGAACGGCCTCGGTAAAGCGCTGGCACTGCAGCTTGTAGTCCCAACCCGATGGTTCGTCGGCCGTGGCAAAGTGCGTAAATACGCCGTCGCACTGAATACCGCGATGGAAATTAATACCGCGGACAAAGTCGAGCACCTGCGTGTAGTGAACGCCGATGCGGTTCATACCTGTCTCGATGGCAAGATGATACTTGCCCACCTTGCCCGCCGCGACGGCACATTCGCCATACGCAAGGGCAAAATCGGACGTATAGACCGAGGGCATGATATCGAACTCGAGCAATGAAGGAATAGCCTCGATGGGAGGCTCGCTTAGAATCAAGATGGGCTTGGTGATTCCGCCCTGGCGCAACTCAATACCCTCGCTGACCGTCGCCACGGCAAACATGTCGGCACCGGCCGAATACATGATCTTGGCGCACTCGACGGCTCCATGACCATAAGCATCGGCTTTAACCACGCAGCACAGGCGCTGACGCGGATCTAGCAAGTTCTTATAGGCCCTCGTATTGCGGCGGAGCGCCCCGCGGTCGATCTCGACCCAGGACCAACGCGTCAAATCGGCTTTATTCATGATTAGTCATCCGACCCTTCGTCCATGATTCCCAGATCATCGAGCGCATCCTTTGCCGCCAATTCCATGGCGGGACCGATCAAGTCGATAAGATCGGTCGCGATAACGCTCTTCTCGCCATACTCCGTCGCCGCAGCAAAGCCGGCATAGCTGTGGAGTGCGACGGCATACGAGTACAGCAGCTCCCAACGGTCCATCTCGTCACGCATGGTCGCAAGCGTTCCTGCAAGGATACCTGCGAGGACATCACCCGAGCCAGCGGTCGCCAACGACGCCGGGCCCGAAAGCGGCAGCAGCACGCGCTCGACGCCGCAAATGGCCGTCGTCGGGCCCTTAGCGATAACAACGAGATTATCGGAACCGGCAGCCCAGACAATCTTTTGAGCAGCGGCAATCGCAGTGCCAAGATCATTGACCTCGTCGCCGGCAACGAGACGCGAAAGCTCGCGATAATGCGGCGTCATAACGAGCGGCTGCTCGCGACGGTACATCTCGGGATTACTGTCGATGCCGTCGATTGCAATCTTGGCAAGGCAGTTGAGCGCATCTGCATCTAGGATAAGCGGCACATCGAGATCAAGCAGGCCCGAAACGACTTGCATCGATCCGGCAGACGTCGTCATGCCAGGCCCGCACACAACGCAGCTGTACTTCTTAGCAATCTCGCACACTGTCATACGCGCAGCGGCACCAAATGATCCACGGGAATCAGACGGAATGGCGAAAACGGGAATCGACGGGAGCGCCATACGAATAAGGTTGGCGCACGCATCGGGCGTCGCAACGGCCACATAACCGGCACCAGCACGAGCGGCAGACTTTGCGGCCATGATGGCGGCACCAGGATATTGTGCCGACCCGGCAACGATGAGCGCGGAGCCGCGCGAATACTTATCGATATTCGTGGGCAGCGGGGCAAAGTAGTCCACCAGATCACCGGGCTCAACGATCTCGGCAGCATGATCGACATCATCGATGACTTCGTCGAGGCGGTCGTACAGACCGCCACACACCAGGTCGCCAGCATACTCCGGACCGTCTGCGCTGTAGAGGCCGATCTTAGGGGCAATCATCGTCACGGTACGCTCGGCACGGATGCAGTCGTCATCCACAACGCCCGTCTCGGCATTCAGGCCCGAGGGAACATCGATAGAAACAACGTGATCGGCGCACTCGTTAACCGTAGGAATCCAAATAGAAAACGGCGCACGAAGGTTGCCGTGAAAACCGGTACCAAAAATAGCATCGACCACGACATCCGCTTTGTTAATGAGAACCTCTAGCTCGTCTCGCGAAGGCCCAACGCACACATGAACGTCGCGACCGGCGGTGCGACGGGCAACATGACGAGCAAGGGCAGCAGGAATCTCATCCGGCTCAACTGGAGAAACGATATCAACATCAACGCCCTTATGGGTCAGGATATCCGCAGCGACCCAACCGTCACCGCCATTGTTGCCAAAGCCGACCAGCACAAGAACGCGATCAGGGTTGAGCTTTAAAATTTCGTTGGCGGCAAATTCACCTGCCAACTCCATGAGCTCGGCCTTCGAGGTGCCCTCGCGCTCGATGATATCCTCGAGGCGAACGACTTCCTCGGTACTCAAAACCGGTTTCATCTATGCTCCTTGCGTATCTTGCGGATCATCGATCAAATGCTCCGACAAAGCAGATTGTTGCAGCTGTTCAAGCTCATCCAATACAGAACGAGCCTCTTTAAATGTCTGGGCAACGCGCTCCTTGGTGCTCATTTTTTCTTCCTTAGGCTTAGGTCGAGCATCCTCGGTGATCGCAATGGCATTAGCGACAGCCAAGTCACCCGTAAGGGTAATAGAAAGAGCAACCTCGACAACACCCAAATCCTGGGCGATTTCGAGAGCGCGACCAGAAAGCAGAGCCTTTGGCTTGCCGAGCCTATCGCGTGTTACGGAAACGTCCTTACGTCCAACGCCCTGACTAAACCCCGTTCCAAGTGCCTTAAGTACCGCTTCGCGAGAGGCAAAGCGGCTGGCATAATGAGCGGCAGGGCGAGACGACGCATCGCAATACGCACGCTCTTCATCGGTAAACACGCGCCGGGCAAACGACGGCGTCTTCTCAAGGATTGATTTCATTCGGGAAATCTCGACGATATCAACGCCGATACCAGCTTCAGCCATGTTCACCTCCATGCTACACAGACTACGATATTGTAGCCCGTTCAAAGAAGATGCGACAAACGAGGGTTATAAAACACAGCTACTATGTGAGACAAATTGCCTGAGAAACG